>DTSJ01000026.1 GCA_012965445.1 Candidatus Hydrogenedentota bacterium | reverse complement strand
TATATACAAACTATATATTATTATATGATATATGAGAGAAATATATTAAATCTCAATCAATTTATAGGGAAATGTTACCGAAAACATCATCCCCCCCCCCGCAGACCCGCACACGAAAGACCCCGCCGTACTCTATCGCGATTTCGTCGGGGCCGATGGCGGGACAGCAGCCCTCATCGCCGCATTAAAAGGCGCAACCCTCCCCGCAGAAATCGCGAAAATCGGCGAACGCTCTGTCTCCTCATCCGGACGCAAACAACCCGACCTCATCACCGCCATAAGCATCGCCGGAAACCTCGACGAAGGCCCCGACGAATTCACACCCACGCAACTCGCCAAAATGGTCGAAGCCGTCCAGTCCAAAGGCAGCGCGCGACGCGGACAGGAACACTTCCGAAAACTCGCCTGCTTCGAATGCCACGCCATCGCAGGTGCCGGAGGCGATCTCGGCCCCGATCTCACAAGCATCGGCGGCAGCGCACAAATCGACTACCTCATTGAATCCAACTACTTCCCAAACAAAGCCATCAAAGAAGGCTACAACTCACTCCTCGTCGAAACCAAAAACGGCGAACTCTACAGCGGCATAAAAGTCTCCGAATCCGACTCAGAACTCGTCCTCCGAAACGCCATCAACCCCCGCGTCCGAATCCCCCTCGACACAATCGCCCTCCAGGAAGACGGCGGCTCACTCATGCCCACCGGACTCGCCGACGCCCTCCTCGAAAACGAATTCAATGACATCATCCAGTTCCTCTCCGAACTCGGACGCACCCCCGAATTCTCCGCTGGCACCAACAGCTACGCCCGCACCTGGCGCGTACTTCAAAACACCAACGCCGCAAAAGACTACCTCTACGAAGCAACACCCGAAGCAGCAATCCAGCCCCACGAAACCCTCACCTGGGTAGAAGCCTACAGCGACATCACCGGCGCCATGCCTCTCAGACACGTCCCCTCCCTTCGACATCGCTACTGGAGAAAATCACACTCCTTCCTCAAATTCACACTCGAAGCAGCCGCCCCCGGAAAAGCCGCCCTGTCCATAGCCCCACTGCAGGGCGCACGCCTATGGATAGCCGGAAAACAAATCGAACTAACCGACTCGACCCTCATAGATCTCCAATCCGGCCAAACCGAATGCTTCCTAATCCTTGATCGATCCCAGGCAAGAAAAGACATCTCCGTACAACTAACCGACAACCCTGCCAGCACCACAAACGCAACCTTCGTCTCAGGCCGATAAATACCCTGGCGTTCACCTCACAATACACGAGAAGGCCCGCAAAATGAAAGACTCAGCCGTGATCGCAAACTTCACCAACATTCGCGTCGCCACCCACAAACTCGTCGCCGACTACGGCCCCGAACACCTCCTCATCGTCCCGCCTGGAGCCTCAAACAACATCCTCTGGAACTTCGGACACATCATCACCGACGGCGCCGAAATGCTCTACCAATCAAATAACCTCGAATCGCCGATCCCTGAAGAATTCAGACCTCTCTTCCTCGAGAAAACATCTCCCGCCGACTGGAAATCAACCCCCGACATAAAACAAGTACTGGACGCTTCCCAAGCCTTCACAAACGCGATCACCCAAAACTACGCGTCCGGAGTTTTCGCCGAATTCGACCCAAAATCTGTCGATTCCGCATGGCCGCTTAACTCAATCGAAGAAGCAATCGCCTACCACACGGTCCACGAAGCCCTCCACATGGGATACATCATGGCACTCAATCGAATCATTTCGGACCAACCCTAGACCCCACTACGGCCAAACGAACATACGAAGGACAATTCATGCGTAACGAAGTTCGCTTGAACTATGTAATCATCTCTCTCCTGCTCATTGCCATGAACGCGAGCACACACGCCGATTTCCATGTGGCAATAAACGGAGATGACAAAAATCCCGGCACCCAATCCGCCCCTTTCGCCACCATCCAACACGCCCAGACCACCGTCCGCCAGCAAATCACGGACAGGCTCAACTCCGACCTGACAGTATGGATTCATCAAGGCAACTACGAACTAGAAGCTCCCCTCCACTTCACTCCCCAAGATTCCGGCACACGTGAACATTCAATCGCCTACGTCGGAGTCCCAAACGAATCCGTCACCCTCTCCGGCGGCGAGGAAGTCTCGAACTGGACCAGAATCGGCAACAACCAATGGGTCACCACTCTCGCGGAAGTCGCCAACGGCACCTGGACATTCCGACAACTCTTCGCAGATGGAAAACGCCTCCCCCGCGGACGCTACCCAAACGCCCCCGAAATCCTCCGCGTGAAATCGGTCTCCGAAGATGTCAAAACCATCGCCATCACAACCCCCGATCCCATCCCCGATCTCGCCAACCAAAATGCCGAACTCGTCATGTACCAGAACTGGTCAATCTCACGCGTCGGCATCGTCTCCTCCACCGAATACAGCGTTCTAGTCGCCAACCCGATGGGGTGGATCGGGCACGGCCCCGCAACCACCGCCAGCCCCGGCAAGCCAACCTATCTCGAACACGCACTCGCCTTCGTAGATGTTCCCGGCGAATGGTACCTCGACTACAAAACTGGACTCCTCACCTATCAGGCTGCTCCCGATGAGGATCCGAACGCCCGCACCTTCATCGCCCCGCGTAGCGAGCAGCTCATCATTATCGAAGGCACAAAAAATTCCCCTGTTCGCAATCTCCACTTCAAAAACGTAACTTTCTCCCATACGAGTTGGCACCGACCCCAATTCGGATACCTCGGCATACAAGCCGGTCACCACGGCACCGCAGTACCCGAACCAACACACGTCCTCCCGGCAGCGATCGAATTCACCTACGCGCGCGATTGCTCAATCCGGTCCTGTAAGATCCTGCACACAGGTGCAGGCGGAATCGTCCTTGGCGTCGGCTGTCGACAAAACACCATCGGAGCCTGCGAACTCACGGACATCGGCGCAAACGCCGTCATGGTCGGTTGGCGAACAAAAGGAAGCGTTACCGGAGAAGTCCGGGGCGAAGACTTCCACCTCTCCGGCGACTGGACCGATCCCGAAGACGCTCCGACGGAAAACGAGATCATCGGAAACACCATAGAACGACCCGGCGCCATCAACCACGGCTGCGTCGCCGTCTTCGACGCCTTCGCACGCGCAACACGCATCGCCCACAACGTCATCCACGACACCCCATACACAGGCATCTCCGTAGGCTTCCGATGGAACGAATCTGAAACAAGCCAGCGCGACACCACAATCGAATACAACCACGTCTACGACACCATGAAAATGCTCACCGACGGCGGCTGCCTATACACCTTAGGTTACCAGCCCGGCACCATCATCCGCGGAAACACCTTCCACGATGCCCACCGCAGCGAATTCGCACACGGCGGCGCACCCAACAACGGCATCTTCTTCGACCAGAGCAGCAAAGGCTTCCACGTGGAAGGCAACACCATCTACAACACCTCAGGCAACCCCATCCGCTTCAACCAGACCAAACCAGACAACATGACCTGGAAGGATAATGCCTTCGGCACAGGCATAGCTTACAAAGACAAACCGTGATCCCTCTGATCTCCTCCCATCTAAACTTCTAGTACTGGACAATTCCCTCGCCATCCTCTATCATTCGATTCAGAATCGCCCATAAAAAAACGCAAGGGGACGAGACCATGTCGGAAATCGAACAAAAAAACAAAACAAGAGCCTACTGGGTCTCTACCGCCCTCATCTGTCTCGTCATGACCGGCGGCGGCATAAGCGATCTGCTCCGGGTCGACGACCTGCAGCAAACAATGGAACGCCTCGGCTACCCCATGTACCTCCTCACGATGCTCGGCGTCGCAAAACTCCTCGCCGGCGTTGCAATACTCGCCCCGGGCTTCACACGCCTAAAAGAATGGGCCTACGCCGGAATCACCTTCGACCTCCTCGGAGCATCCATCTCCCACGTCACCGTCAAAGATCCAGTTCAAGACGCAATCACACCCCTCGCAGTACTTGCAATCGCACTTACATCCTACGCGCTACGGCCCGATTCACGGAAACTCCCTTCCTCCTAGAATCTAATCCGTCAATTTAACAGATGTCGCCACGATTCCGTGTTCGTGAACCATCCCAACGATATTCGCCGTACGCGCCGTTTCCGACTCCATGCACAGCCCCGCCCCATGCGTATCAAACTCAATTCCCGTAACCAGGTACTCCTTGTCCTTCACCTTGGCAGCAAGCACACACTCCTCAATCCCGTCCATGCCATAAATACAGCTTCCACAAGCCACCTCAACCGCCGCGCTCCCGTCAAGACTAGCCAGCATCTCGCCAAGATCCGCAACCGTCGCAACCGCAGCGTGATCATCATCATGTCCGCCCGACTCCTCAGCATGCCCGGCATCACCATCATCATCATGACCGCCCGACTCCTCAGAATGTCCAGCATCACCATCAGACTCAACCATCGCAGCTTCCTCAGCCGCGCCATCATCTTCCGCATCATCGTCGCCCGAACATCCGGCAAAAATGACCGACATCAAAAGCATCGGAATTATCGCATACCATTTTCTCATTGTCTCGACTCCTTCGAAATTAACCGTTCCTTCAACACCTCCCATTCTATCAGACACCCCAAAACCCCACAAGTTTCATAATTCTATTGTAGTCCCCCCTGCGAACAGGTACACTCCCTGAATTCAGCCCATCACAAACCCCTCCAGGAACGCCCCATTGTGGAATTCCTCCTCTTCATAATCACCATGCTCGCAGTAGGATGCGGCGTAGGCATCCTCAGCGCAGCACTCGGCATCGGCGGCGGCATACTCATGGTCCCCGCATTCCTCACCCTATACCCCCAAATGGACATCCACACCGCAAAAGGCTCCAGCATGTTCATCATCATCTTCGTTGCAACCTACAACGCCCTGCGCATGAACCGAGGAGACATGCGCAACCCCATGAAACTCATCAACTCCATCGCTATTGGCTCCATCATAGGAGGATTCATCGCAGGATGGCTCACCGCAAAACTCACCGACGCCTACGCCAGCTGGATTTTCATCGCACTCCTCCTCTTCGCAGCCGCCCGAACCTTCCTCCTGAAAGAAAAAGAAGTCACCGAAGACCAGGTTCAAAAACGCACCATCACCGCAGCCACCATAGGACTCCTCTCCGGAATCGTCGCAGGAGCAACTGGCACAGGCGGCGGCGCCGTATTCGTACCCTTCGCCCTCATGGCAGGCATCGTCTCAAACAAACGCGTCGTCGCACTCTCAAACGCCGTCATGGCAGTAGCAGCAGCAGCAGGCACCATCGCCTACCTCACCGCACCAAAAACCACAGACATGGACTGGACCATCGGCCTCACAAACATATCCCTCGCCCCATTCGTCATACTGGGCGCCGTCGCAGCAGCACCTCTCGGCCGCAAACTTAACCACCACCTCTCCTTCAACCGCCGCCGCATCGTCATGGCCTTCCTTCTGGTCTTAATCACAATACGCCTCGCGCTGCGCACACTCGCATAGAACGCTGCAAACAGAACGGAAGTCATTCGATGGAAAAGCGATATGAGTAGAGAATACGACCTCTTGTTTGGAGTGTTCTGCGTTCAACTCGGAAAAATCAGCCCCGCTCGGCTCGTACTCGGTACGGACGTGAGAAACACGGAGAAAGAAACCGAAAACTGCTGTTGACGGGATTTAATAAGAGGAGGGGCTGGGAGATTTGCAGGGGCCAGGGATGTTAGTAATGGAATAAATCCGGAAACGAGGAGATGAGATTATGGTGTTGAATCAATCGGGTGCCGAGCTTTTTGTGCCGGATGGTATGGAGGAAGGTGAGGCGTTTGCGCGTACTACTCATTTGGCGATCG
>DTSJ01000025.1 GCA_012965445.1 Candidatus Hydrogenedentota bacterium | reverse complement strand
AGCAGGAGTTTGTGGATTACATCAAGGGGAATTGATCCGGCCTGATCGGAAATTACAATCCCGGAATATTGTCGAAATAGGGTTCGCGCTTTTCCATAAATGCCTTGAGGGCTTCTTCGTTGGCTGGTGCACCGAGGAGGGAAGCGTAGGCGGTGTTTTCTCGCTCGTGGGCGTCAATGGTCTGAGACGCCCTCCCTGCGGCGAGCATGAGTTCTTTGGTGGCAACGAGCGAGGGGATGGGGTTTGCTGCGAGTTCCTGAGCTACCTCGTAGGTCTCGTCCATGAGCAGATCAGGTTCGCATACGCGCCAGACCAGACCCATGTCGAGGCATTCCTGCGCTGTAAACCAGCGGCCGGACATCAGGGTGTAGGCGGCATTCTGCCACCCCATTACGCGTGCGAAGGTGTAGCTGCTGCCAGCTTCAGGAGCCAGGCCGAGCTGTGGGAACGGAGTGCGCAGGCGTGCGCTGGAAGCCATGAGTACGAGATCGCAGTGCGAAAGAAACGTCATGCCGATTCCTACACCGATACCGTTTACGGCGGCGATCACGGGTTTGCGAAAGTGGGTCAAGGCTTTCAACATGCTCGGGAATTGGGATGGTTCGGGTTCGCCACCGCTGTTGCGAGAGTTCATTTCGCCTAGATCCTGGCCTGCGCAGAAGGCTCGGCCTGTTCCGGTGACGACGACGACGGCGATACTGGAATCCGATTCTGCGTCGAACAGTCCGTCGCGAATTCCTGAGTACGCGGCGTTGTTTGCCGCGTTGAGTGCTTCTGGTCGATTGAGAGTGAGGGTCATCACACGGTTTTCTTTTTTTACGTCTATCATTTGGATAGCCTTTCTATAGCGTCGGTAGACGCGTATGTGATTCTGTTTTGCGATAGTCAGAAAGTGGTTTCGAATCGAAAGTATCATGTTGAAACGGGAAGTTCAATTGCGTGGTCGGTTTACCCGGATGTTATACTCTTGACTCCCGTGAATGAAGTGCATCAAGGAGAAGCGGCATGGAATCGTCCGATCAGAACCGAAGTCCGGCGTGGATGACTGAAGAACACATATTGCTGCGTGACGCAGCGAGAAAGTTTTTTGCTGCCGAAGTAGCTCCTCAGAGGGACCGATGGCGGAAACAGGGAATGGTGGATCGGGAGATTTGGCCCAAACTCGGAGCGGCGGGACTGCTTGGCGCGTCCGTGCCGGAAGCGTATGGAGGGTCGGGAGGTGATACTTCTCACGATGCGGTTATTTTCCTTGAACATGCGGGGACGGGGGATTACGCGCTGGGGCTGCGTGTGCAGGTGTACGTGATTCATTATGTGCTTGCTTATGGATCTGAGGAACAGAAGCAGCGATGGCTTCCGAGTCTGATTGCCGGGGAGCAGATCGCTGCGATTGCCATGAGTGAACCGAACGCGGGGACTGACTTGCAGGCCGTGGAGTCATATGCCGTGAAGGACGGCGATGACTATGTGCTGAACGGGTCTAAAACGTTTATCAGTAATGGCCAGATTGCCGGTCTTGTTTGTGTTGTTTGTAAAACGGACCGGAATGCGCGCGCGAAGGGCATCTCGCTGTTGATGCTGGAGACGGAAGGTCTTGCCGGATTTCGGCGGGGTCGCAATCTGGAAAAGATCGGGATGAAGGGGCAGGACACGTCCGAACTTTTTTTTGAGGATGTGCGCGTTTCCCAGGACTGCCTTTTAGGCGGCGAAGAGGGGCGGGGCTTTGGTCAGCTTATGAAGCAGCTTCCGCGCGAACGACTATCGATCAGTCTTACGGCTCTTGCGGCCTGTGATCTTGCGTTGAGGGAGACGCTGGCGTATGTGAAAGAGCGCAAGTTATTCGGCAAACGTCTTATGGACATGCAGAATACGCGATTTAAACTGGCCGAGGTGAAGACGAAAACGGAAGTTCTGCGCACATTTTTGTATGAATGTATCGGGCGGCTCCGAGACGGGACTTTGGATGCTTCGACGGCGGCAATGGCGAAGTGGTGGAGTACCCAGACCCAATGCGAGGTGGTGGATGAATGTTTACAGCTTCACGGTGGTTATGGGTATATGCTGGAGTATCCGATTGCGCAGTTATATACGGACAGCCGGGGCCAGAAAATCTATGGCGGTGCGAACGAGGTAATGAAGGAAGTGATAGCGCGGTCGCTGGACGCCTGACTGGGCGAAAGTGGTGTGCTGGGATCTCGAAAAACTCAACACCGACAGCGTGTAGATGTGTATAAACTATTACCGTTTAAGCGAAATAAGGCGACTTGACAGGGGGTAGGGTATCGATCCATACTGTTTTGGTCTGAATGGCGATCTGAATTAAACCGGATACTTTGTCGGTTAAAGGTAAGCAGGGTGTGTTCCAGATCGTTATGCGGGTATAAATGGATATTTTGGCTCTAATCCGAAAACCAATGTTTGACGATATATAAACGCAATTATCAATTGAGGAGGAAGAGTAATGATTAAAAAAGGATGGGTAGCGGCGACGGCTCTTGCGATGAGCTTGTCATTGGCACCCGCATACGCGGAGTCGATCACGGGTACGGTCCTGGACGCGTCCGGCAAGCCGATGGAAGGTGTGATGGTTTCGGCCTTTGATCCTTCGCGTGAACAGAGCGTGACGGTATTTAGCCAAGCCGACGGAACTTACACCTTGCGGGATGTGACCCATAATGTCCGTGCGCGCCTTCTGGGCCAGCTTGATGTGTGGAACAATGAAATTGGTGCAGGCGCGTCGGGATTGTCCTTTGCGATGAAACCAGCAACGGGCGAAGATCTTGAAGCTCAACGGACGGCAGACAGCGCTTTCAGCCAGCTCAAGTGGGACAATGCGAAAGACAAAGAGAATTTCAAAATGATGTGTACGTATTGCCATCAGGTTGGAACGGCAGGTTTCCGTGCTCCGGAAGAGCCCGTTGACTGGGAGACGATGATCACGCGCATGGACGGTTTCGGCGGTTTGTACAAGCACACGCAGGAAACTCTCGTGAAGCGTCTTGTCGAAACGTACTCTGAAGATGCTGTTGCAAACTGGCCTGCTTTTGTGGCGCCGGCAGCGCCAACAGGCGACGCGACGAAGGCGATAATCACGGAATGGGACATGGGCGCACAGGACAACACGATGATCCATGACCTTGAACTTGGTAATAATGGTTTGGTCTACGGAATCGATATGACGATCAATGGCATCGTTTCGTTGAATCCTGAGACAGGCGAACGCATCAATCACACTTTGCCGCAGCCGTATCGCGGACCTCACTCGATTGAGATGGGGAACGACGGAAATATGTGGCTCACGCTTTGTATTTCTGGCGAAATGGCCAAGTTTGATGTGAAGACCGGGGAATGGACGATCGCTTCGAGTGCTGCAGCACCGAGACCGCGCGGCGCATATCCGCATACGCTGCGTATCAATCCTGAAGACCCTGAGGGTCTCGTTTGGTACACGGATGCAGGTATGAACGCTGTATTCTCGATGCATCCTGAAACGATGGAAGTCACTCAATACGACCTGCTGAAAGCAGACCAGGTGAGTGGTGCAGGACGCGGCGAGTCACGCGGCGTTACTCCGTATGGAATCGATTACTCTCCGGTTGACGGCATGATCTGGTATACGAAGCTCAACGGCAATCGTATTGGCCGCATCAACCCGAACGTCGAGGGCGGCGACATTAAAGAATGGGCCCCGCCTTTCCGCGGACCACGTCGTCTTCATGTTGCACAGGACGGTAAAGTATGGGTACCGGGCTTTGGCTCTGGTGTATTCGGCAGCTTCGATCCGAAGACTGAAGAGTGGGATGTGATTGACCTTCCCGACGCACTGGATCAGATTCCTTACGCGCTCAATATCGATCCGAAGGGCAACGTATGGATTACGGGAACCGGGAATGACACCGTGACGAAGTACGATCCGAAAACGGAGAAAATGACTGAGTACCGCATGCCGACGCGTGTGACTTATACGCGCGAATTCGAGTTTGATGAAGACGGAAACGTCTGGACTTGTAACTCGAATGCGCCAGTACGCCACACCGAACGCGGACGCGGTTCGATCATTAAGCTTGAGCTTATCGAAACCGATTGATCGCAGGAAACATAAGAGTTCTACGCAGCGAGGAGCCCATTCGGGTTCCTCGCTTTTTTTCATGTCTTTCGTCTGGTGAAATATGCGGGCTAGTTGATTTCGGCCATGTCGGAGGTATCGACGAGTTCGGCGCCCAGAATGAGATTCCGGAATTCGCTATCAGGGCCGTCGTTCAGGAGTTTTAGAAATTTCACCAGTCCGGCAATATCTTTTTCGTTTAGCTTGATAACCGCGTAGGCGTCGTCGATTTCGTCGGCATTACCGGAGCGTTTCAGTTCGCTGTTCTTCATCTTGTCTCTGATGATTTTTGCAACATCGATTTCTCTGGCATCGAGGTTGCGGAGTGAAGGGGTGGTCACGGGTGAGCCGTCTTTGGTTACGATGTGCTTTTTCGCATCGGTGAATTCGGCCGGCGTGTGGCATGCGGCGCAGTTACCGATTTTCGCGTCTCCGATGAGCGCGTCGCCTTCGTATCGGAAAAATGTTTTGAAGGAGATATAGGTTTCCTTGTCCATTCCGGGGGGTAGCTTGAGGAGAATGCGGCCTTCCTGGTTTGCGAGTCGGCCGAAAATGCGTCCTGTGAGATTGAGGGGGGTCTCTTCGGCTTCGGGGGCCTCGGGAATGCGGTTTACGTAGGTGAACGCGTCGTAGATGGCGCGTTTTGTATTGGTCAGACGATGGACTTTCGATTCTTCTTCAACGCTTTTTTGTTGTGCGTTGGTCAGGGATGGTGCGCAGACCGTCAGGAGGGCGCATGCTGTCAGACAGATTCGTTTGCGAAAGTAAATTGAGTAGTTCATGACTGTGTCTCCTGAGCTCGTTCTTTTTGGAATATATCATGTGGGAACGGGAAGTTCAATCGCGACTATTGAGTGTGTCTATAGAGTTCGAGTATTTGAAATCAGATCGCAGTGGCGAATGCGTTAAGTCTATACGGTGACTGTTTCGAGTTAGCGTTTTTTGCCGGCGTATCCGAAGAGGTGTGCGCTGACTTTACGGATTTGGACTTGTTCGGAGCCTTCGGTGATGCGGTATCTGCGGTGGTGTCGGTAGATGTGTTCGAAGGGCAGATGTCGGGTATACCCCATGCCTCCGTGTGTCTGCATTGCGAGGTCGGCCGTTTCGCACACGAGGCGATTAGCGCGATAGTTGACCATGGCGACTTGATCAGTGACTTCCATGTGGTGTTTTTGGTCGAGGCGCCACGCTGTTTTGTACACGAGGTTTCGGATCAGCTCGTTTTCGGTGTGAGCCTCTGCAAGGGGGAACTGGATGGCCTGCTGGGTAGAGAGGGGTTTTCCCCAGGTGATACGTTTGCGGGCGTATTTTACGGATTCGTTGATGCAGTATTGAGTGGCACCTACACCGGATGCGGCTTGACGGATACGGTTCTCGTGGAAGAAATGCTGTGCGCATGCGAGGCCTTCGCCTTCGTTGTGGACGATTGCGCTGTCTGGAACGCGGACGTTGTCGAGGGTGAGCTGAGCGTGGTCTGTGGGCATATTGAAGGTCCAGTGGTAGAAGTCGATATTGAAGCCCTCGGCATCGGTGGGCACTAGGAAGGCCGTAATGCCGTGGGATGATCCGGGTTCGCCGGAGGTGCGTGCGAAGATGATGTCGTGGGTAGCGCTGTGCAGGCCGCTGTTGAAGCGCTTTACTCCGTTGATGATCCAATCGCCACCTTGTTTGTGGGCTTCGGTTTCGAGATAGGTTGCGTCGCTGCCGTGGTTGGGCTCGGTGACGCCAAAGGCGATTCGGGCGTTTCCGGAGAGCATGTCTTCGATCATGTCTTTTTGTTCATCATTTCCGAGATCGCGGATCATGAGAATCACTGGAAAGTTACCGACGACGGAGGACTCGTTTTGGAGGTCGTTGTGGAGTCCGAGTCCTTTTGCGGCCAGATGTTCTCGAATAATCGCCATGCCCAGGTTGGTGCCGTCTGAGCCGCCGAGTTCCTTGGGAAGCACGTATCGGTAGTGTCCGGCGGCATCGGCGATCCGGCGCATTTCCCTCAGGAGTTCTTCCCATTCCTTCATTGGCACGCCGCCGTTTTCCCAATCTGTGCGGGCGTACTCGCGACGGTAATCGAAGTACTGGATGTTTTCTTCTTCGAGCGGCTTAATTTCGCGTTCGATAAATTCGTCGAGATCTTTGAGCTTCTGTTGAATTTCTTCGGGGATCGTGAAGTCCATGTTGTCTCCGTCTGTAGTTTTCGATAATGATTGTATATCTGCTATATGATTAAAGCTGGGTATTGGTCGAGCGTATAGGTCTTGATACTAGCGTTTCGATTTTGCCGCTGTATCGCGAAATATCGTCATGTCGGTGCCGCCAAGTGCGCAATGGAAAAACACCTCTTTACTTTTCCAGGAAACTGTCTGGAACTGCGACGCTCTCGCGATCGCTTACTTCATACTGACCACTAGGTTAATCAGAAAGGGGATGCTGTTGCAAGCCCGACGGCGAATCGCTTAGAGGTCCAACGACAGCATTTCTCATGATAAGCAGCGATGTCTTTTGGGAATAGGATGAGAACCCATGTTCCGACTTCACTCACGATTGATTAGGCATGAGGGGAGGGCCTGATTCCGACAGGCGGCGAAATGCCGTCGAACGGTACGCCGTCCCACTGTCGTCGAATGTCTCCGAGTGGGTCGCTGAGGGTAGTACACTCCGTATCGAAGCGCATGACGGAGCGCGAATCTGCATTGTATGCGGGCCAGTGGGGGAGTCCAGGGTGATTGGGGTCCCCTGCTGTGGCGAACGCGATCCATGCATCCTGTACGCGGGTGGACAGCGATTCCAAGCCTTCGCCTCCGGCGAGGAAGACCTTTGCGAATGGCGAGTCGAGTGTACCGAAAACGAAGGGTTGTTCGATGGCGTGGGGCGTGCCTAGACTTCCTCCTACGGCGGGGCTTGGCCATGCGAAGAGATACATCCAACTGTCCGGTTGTTGGGAAGAGTGCGCCTCCATCATACGGGTGGCGGGAAGCGTGAAACTGATGTCACCCAGGATGGCGACCGAGATATCGCTGTCGTCCGCATCTGGACGATGAGCTTTGTGGGCGGCGAGTAGGGAGTCTGCCCGATCACCAGTCAGTCGTGTAAGTACGTGCATGAGTTTGTCCGGGGCGATGGTGACCACTTCGGAACTATGGAGCAGCCAGAAGCGCATTTCGTCGAGAGTTGTCCCAGTCAGCAGCGGAATCTTCATCGCGCGCCCCTCTGCGATGGCGTGTAGAGGGGCCTCGGGAAGGGCTGTGCCGTCGACGACGGGACCGAAGAAAACATCTGGCTTGGGAGAGGATGCCAAGGAGGATGCCTGGGCATCGATCATTTGCTCCATTGACATGGCGCGCAAATCTTCTACGTTGGTCGCTCCTGCCTGATTCATAAACAGGTCTGCAGCGGTCGAAGCACTGGCGGCTGAACGTGCAAGAGACGCGCCGCTCTGCGTGATTGCTCTGTGGAATAGACCATGCGCAGCCGGCATTGCCATTAGGGCGCTGATGCTGATGCCGCCTGCGGAACATCCGAAGACGGTAACGTTATCCGGGTTTCCACCGAAATGATTGATGTTGTCCTTGACCCATTTCAATGCGGCAATCTGGTCGAGGAGTCCGATGTTACCCGAGGAAACGTAATCTGCGCCTGCGATGTCTGCCAAATGGAGGAATCCGAATGCCCCGACCCGATAGTTGATGCTGACAACGACGATGTCTCCGCGTTGGGCGATCTGTGCACCGTCGCTGACACCATTTTTGCTCGCACCGACGAGAAAGGAGCCGCCGTGTATCCATACCATGACTGGTCTCTGTTGATCGTCGCATCCGGGGGACCAGACGTTGAGCGAAAGGCAGTCTTCGGACATATTTTCTGTGATTTCCGGAGCGAGCTTTGACCGAATCTGGGGAGCAGCAGATCCGAATTCTCTGGCCTGGCAGGTATTGATTGAGGATTCGAGTTCTTGCGGTGGTAGAAAACGACGCGATCCGGTCGGCGGCATTGCATAGGGAATTCCCCGAAAAACGCTCAGACCGTCTTCGCTCGATCCTTCTATTTTTCCATGTTTGGTATCGACGATCGGCATGACGGCGTCTCCGTTGTGTTTTGGATGATGATTGTATAGTTAATCAGATACGGAAGACCGATTCAAGGGGACACGACGGGCAAAACGGACAGTACTTGGCTGCCACAAGTCTAAGTGGGTCAGGATTCGCTCTTGTATTTCTCGATTAGCTGTGCGACCGTCAAGGCCGAGCGGACGGCGCCTTCGTGGAGGCCGTCGTATAGATAGGCACCTGCATGATAGGTGTTGTTGGCTCCGTTGGTCTCGATTATTTCGTCACGGGATTCCAGCGCATCGACAGTATAGAGGGGTGTGTGATGTTCTTGCACGTGAAGGATTTTTTCGGGGTCTATTTTTTCGTCAAGATTGTATGCGAGGTTGTACTTCGTTGGCTCGGATTCGCTCAGGCCGAGCAGACGGTTCAGAAAAGCATTGTATCCAGCATCTCCGTTTTCTTTTTGAAAAAGGTCGAATGCGGAATAGTGGGAGATGTCGTATTTGTCATAAATTGAAGTGTCGGTGTGGATTACCGTATGCGCGATATTCGGCTGCCACTTCGAAAAACGTTGAGTCTCCTGGTCCGTCGGATCAGACAACAGCTTCAAGACCTGATCCGGCGGAGTGGCAAACACTACCTTGTCGAAATTTTCCGATGCGCCGTTTTCCAGCGTGATCGTGACACCATCATCGCTTCTCTTGATCCCGGCTATTTCGACACCGAGCCGCAGCGTACCGCTAAAACCCTCGAGAATTTTTTCGATGTAGGTATAGACACCGCCATTGATGCGTGTCCAGCGTGTGAAGAGTCTGTAGCCTCTCAACATTGGAATTCCCAGGGCGGCGGGTATCTGGTCGATTTTGTCGTAGGGAATTGAATAGGCATACATCAGGAGCATTTTGAGCCAGCGATAGTAAACGTGATCGCGGAAGAAAGCGGAGACGGGCTTGCCATGGAAATACTCTTCGCCTCGGTTCGCGGTCCGTGCCATGAATAACCGAAGGTCAATGATGCAGAAGATGAGCTTTCTCAGTTCCCTGAGCCGTCCGCGCAAAGTTGATTGAGTAGACAGTATTCGGTAGACGCTGAAAATGTGTCGTCCATCGGCAAAGAAGAAACCTGTCGTGAGCGGGACACGCTCCATGGGTACGTTTAGTTCCTGCATCAGCGCATGAAAGGTATGAAAGTTCTTTTCCTCGAATTCTATGACCCCGTTGTCGATACAGAGATCGGAAGGAATCCTTTTGTCATCAGTCTTAACGTTCTTGTTGAGCGTTCGGATGTTGCCGCCGAGGATAGGCTGCTTTTCAAAAACGGTAACGTCAAACTGTCCGTCGAGATAGTATGCAGTGACCATTCCGGCAGCGCCGCCTCCTATCACGGCGATTTTCATGCTCCGTTCCGTTCGTAGACTGGATCGCCGGTGAGCTTTTCGTACAGTCGTGCGCCAGTTCTGAATGTTCCTGCGAAGCCTGCATAACCTGAGGATGCGTTGCAGAAGTAGAAATTTCGTAGTGATGTACGGTGATCGAGCCTTGATAACCCTAGATTGCGAGGGGTCAAGCTTGAGCCGTAGGCATTGCCCATTGGTGCGCCGCAGTAACGCTCGGAGGTAGTCGGGGATCCTGTGATTTTGAAAACGATGTGGTCTCTCAGATTTGGGATGTAGTGTTCTTCAGCGACATCGATGATGGTATTGCAGATCTCGTCTTTCCTTTTGTTGTATCCGCGTCGTGAGTTTAACCGCAGATCGAGAAAGTGTTGATAGTTGGCCACAGTGAGGAACTCGATTACGTGCTGGCCTTCCGGGCAGCAGCCTTGGACTGAGGTGTGAAGACTTGGTGTTGTGACTGCAAAACTGGGTTTCGAGTAGTCACCCAGGACGTTCATGTTGTAGAATGACTTGTTGATGTCGGTTTCGCTGCTGTGAAAGAGGTTCGAGTTTCCGAATCCGAGCTCGTGCAGATCGATACCTTCGACGGTGCAATAGACCATAAAGCTTGAGGGGGAGTAATCATAGTCTAGACGTTTGTTTGTTCGCTTGGAAAGCTTGTCGGTGCCTATCATTTCAGCTGCCCTGCGCGGGTCGAAATTGCAGACGACATTTTTCGCGAGGTATTCGTTCTGGTCGCATTTTGCGGAGATCCCGTCCGCGATCACGCCGCGAATCGAATTGTTGGCTAGTATAAAATCGATTACTTTGGTCTCGTATTTGATCTCGCCGCCGTTGTCGAGAATGACTTTCGTCAGGGAGTTCACGACGTGTTCGTAGTGCCGTGTCGGATAGAATGCGCCGCGACCGTATCCAGTAAACAGTGCGGTCCACGCCACGATAGAAAGGTGTTCGGGCGGGAGTAGAAAGTCGGGCCACTGTGATGCCAGCAGAGATTGTGCTTCAAGGGGAAGGTTGAATGAGTCGAACACTTGCTGAAGTGTCGCTTTGTGATATCGGGTGAGATTCCATAGCGGTCGAATGTTTTTCGCGAGTTGTATTGGGTCTTTTGCGCTATCGATTCGCGTGATACCATCGCCGATCAATTGAATTGTATTCAGGAACGAGCGAATGTTGTTGTCTGACTTTGGGAACATTTCGGCTAGCCTGTCTCCCAACAGGTCATAGTCGTAGGGGATATCGAGAGCGAAACCTGGAATGCGCATACGGTCGTAACCTTCCGGGTTGTATTTCTCGAAGGTCACTTCTTCGTGGAGGCCGAGCTTCTTTAGAATCTGATAGACGGGCTGTCCTTCGCCGCAGTTCCACACGTAATGGAGTTGTGCATTGAATCTGTATTTGTCGCCCTGTGGAAAGGTATGACCATAGCCACCTGGGTACTCGTGTGCTTCGAGCAGCTTTACGCTTTTGCCGGATTTGGCCATGAGCGCACCGAAGGAGAGTGCAGACAGGCCTGTTCCCAGGATCAGATAGTCTGGATTGTCCATTTGACAATCTCCGGTGAAGGTCACAAGCTCTCAACGCACAAGATTGATAAGATGCTACAGAGTATCCTGTGCGTGTTTGTAGAATAATTGCGGTCGATTCACTTCAGTTTAGTTTGAAGGGTTTGGACGGATCAAGTTCGTTTTCAACAGTGTTGTCACGTTCAGCGGTTTCGCGAGATAGCTATTGGGACGATCCCAGTGCGCCTAACAGCGATTCCATCTTTTCATCCAGATCCACGCGCATGGTGGCGAGTTTGATGTCCGTGAATGAAAAGTATACAGCCGACGGGCGGGTAACGAGCGCTACATCCTGAGTGTATTCGGAACCCCAGTCTGAGACGTGCGCCATCGAATTCGCCAGGGCCACCGTATGCGAGATGGTTTTCCGTTCATCGTGCGGCGCGTTGTCCGGGTCGTGGTGGCAATATGCCGCGATTGCGAAGTCGGCGGGGGGCCAGTCCTGCACGATGTGCAGGCCGACAAGTGCATGGTAGTTTGATACGATTTCGTGGATGAGTTCGGGTTTGTCTTTCAGATCTGATAGGGGGCCATCACTCGCGCTGTAGATGATATCTACAAGCGCGATTTTGCCGATGTCGTGGAGTCAGCGAACCGCTAGATTCGAGGTAGTCAAGCGGACGATCAAGTGGGTCCACAGGAGTTGTTTCTGGAGGTAGGATCGCTTTGACTTTTTTTCTTGCGGCTAATTCGATATTGTTCCATGAGTTCAATATTAACGTTGATGGAGACGATTTAGCTAACTCGTGGATTTCAGTTTCATCATCTTCAATCGTCGATAATTCGTTTCCACTATCCTCAACTACTTCTTTTAATTCGCCTAACCGCTTCCTAAATACTATTTCAAAATCCTTGTACTTGATGTTCTCAACTGACGGAAACAGAGCCGTAACGGGCTTACGAAAGATAACAGCTAAGACTAAAACAACACATGGCCATGCGATCACACCCCCAAGTGCAGTCAATTGATCAATCGTTGGTAAAACCTCAACGAAAAAATCCATTAGCAATTCGCCCATCCGTAGAAACCTTTCAAACACCCTTTGCTCTCTGTGTCTCCGTGGTAAAAAAAGTAACAGCCCGAACCAGAAGCATCGCCCTACCAAAACACCTCACCAGCGGATGCCGTCACTAATTAAGGCAAACCAAGCGCCAATCCATGCCGACCGCCAGATCTCTATGGTGTCTCGGATTCCGCGTGGGCTTCGGCTTCGATGTTTTGGCCTGGGGCGCCGTTGCTTTCGTCGCGGAACAGGACTAGCACGATACCTGTGGCTACTAGAGCGATGCATGACAGCGTTGCCCACATGCCTGTGAAATTGGTGATGATTTCGCCGTCGCCGAACTGGTTTGACAATATGCCGAGGACTGGACCGGATAGCATCGGTCCGATTCCGACGAGCGAGATCCCGAACATCGCCTGTGCTGAATGCCGGATATCCTCTGGAGCGACGCGGTCGATATAGATGAACGCGCACACATAGAAGCAGGCAAAGGAAATACCGTGCAGGGACTGACTCAGCACGGCAATGACGACACCGGCATCCCCAACCGTGTCACTCATCCCTATCACAGCCCAGATCGCGAAACGAAGGATATACGAACACCCGCCAAGAACGAGGGTGCCGCGAATACCGAGCTTCAAAATAACCATCCCCAAAATCGCCATGACAAAAACCTCTGCGACTTGACCGATAGTCATCGCAGGCCCTGCCGAACTCACCTTCATCCCGACGCCGTCCGTCAAGAACGTGAAGGCCTGCATGAAATAGACATTGTGAATGGTCGAAATGAGAATTGCAGCCACGAACAACCACATGACAGAAGGCTTCTTCATAAACGCGAGCGATTCCTGCCAGGCAATGGACTCGACCTCCTTCTTCGCGGGGGTATGCGGAAGGAAGAAGCAGAAGCCTGAATAAATGATCGATAGTATCCCGGACACCTTGAGCGCGATTGCGATCTGCGCCTTGCCTTCGGGATGATCAGGCCCGGTCAGGAATGGCGGCAGCTTTGTAAACTCGAGGTCCGTCATCAAGAATACCCAGGAAAAAAGCCATCCCGCAGCGATCCACCCGAAAGTACCCCAGACGCGGACACGGGAGAATTCCCGGTCGGGATCATCGAGATGGGAAAACGCGAGCGAATTCGTCAACGTGAGCGTAGGCATATAAAGTACGCTGTACAGAATCGACAGACCCAACCACATCGCAAAGGTGGTCTGCGATGACATGATGTAGATTACGATCCCCCCCGTGAACAACAAGAAGGCCAAAAACTTCTCAGCGGAAAAGTATCGATCCGCGATCTGGCCCGAAATGAAAGGAGCCGTGAGCGCCCCGACCGAAGCGGCAATCCCGAGGATAATCCCGACGTCGCGCGCGCTGAATCCCAGCCCGCCGTCCTCCACAGTGCCTTGCAGATATCCTGGAAGAATCGTTAGCCAGACCCCCCAGACCGCATACTGCAGAAACATCATCATACCCAGCCGCGACTTGACAAAACCCATGAGAATTACCCCTTATATTGTGAACGTCCAAGAAAATGCGAATCAGTACAGAATCGAACCATGCTATAAGAAACGGATGCACCGTTCAAGTCCCGGCAAAGGACCGCGACGAGGGGGCGCGACAAGGACCCCATAAAAATCTGTAGCTCGATACCTCGCTTCTGTTGAAGAACGGAGAGCAGTGCTGATTCTGTGCGTATTGCTTTCGGGCGCAGGATTTAGATACGGTGGAGCGGAAAATCGATGAAGTGGGGGATTGATGTTGCGAAAACCGCTTACAGTGCCGATATGCGCTGTATTTCTGGCATGTTCGACGAATGCCGTCGCGCAGAAATCGACTGTTGGGGTGTCGCGGCTGGGTGTAGTCGATTATGCTGTGATCGTCGTCTATTTCGCTGTGCTGATCGCGATGGGGATCTATTTTTCGAGACGGGAGAAGACCACGGAGGCGTTTTTCCTGGGGAACCGGAAGATTCCGTGGTGGGCAGTGGGGATTAGTATTTTCGGGACGTCGGTGAGCGCGATAACGTATATTGCGATTCCGGCCCACGCCTTCGCCGGAGATTGGGTCGTATTACTCTTCAACATTGGAATCGTATTCCTTGCCCCTTTCGTCGCGATAGTCTACCTCCCCCGACTTCGCGAAAATTCCCACACGACCGCCTACGAATACCTCGAACACCGCTTCAACCTCGCCACGCGAATCTATGGCTCTCTCATCTTCGCAATCTTCCAACTGGGACGCATCGGCATCGTCCTCTACCTTCCTGCGATCGCCCTTAATGCCGCCACGGGCATCAACCTCACCGCATGCATCATCGCCATGGGAATCCTCGCCACGATTTACACCGTCCTCGGTGGAATTGAAGCCGTCATCTGGACCGACGTCATCCAGTCCATCATCCTCGTCCTCGGCGCGATCCTCGCCCTCATAATCATCATCACGAACATCGACGGTGGCTTTAGTCAGATGCTCAGCCTCGCGCAAGATAATGACAAACTCCACACCTTCAACTGGACATTGGACATCTTCACCGCTGGTGTCTGGGTCGCGGTCATTGGGGGCATCTTCACCAGCGCCTACCCCGCCATGGCCGACCAGACTGTGGTGCAGCGATACTTATCTACGGCCGATGTCAGCGAGGCCCGAAAAGCGCTGTACACCAACGCTGCGTTGACGATACCAATCCAGTTTTTGTTTCTGGGAATCGGCACAGCTCTCTGGGCTTATTACACCACCCACCCCGGAGAACTTGATCCGAATTTGGAGAACAACGCCATCCTACCGTATTTCGTCATACAACAATTTCCAACCGGACTCAAAGGGCTCCTCATTGCCGGACTCTTCGCCGCCTCCATGTCCTCGCTTGATTCGAGCATGAACAGTTTGTCCTCCGTGATCGTCAACGACTACTTCAAACGACTTTTTCCCGACTCCTCCGAATCAAGAAGCCTTTGGATCGCTCGCGCTGCAACCCTATTTTTCGGGATCTTCGGCACGTTTTCCGCACTCTATGTTGCCAACCTCCCCCAAGAGGACCAAGCAGATACAATCTTCAACGTATTCCTGACCTTTCTAGGACTTGTCGGAAGCGGACTGTCCGGCATTTTCGTTCTCGGGATATGTACCAAACGCGCGAACGGTATTGGCGCCATCGTTGGCGGTATCACCAGTGGCATGATCATGTTTACCATTCGCAGAAGTGAAGAAGGGTTTCTAAGTGACATTCACTCCTACCTCTACGGCATGATCGGATTCTTGACGGCGTTTATCGTGGGATATTGCGTGAGTGTGGCGGTTGAAAGCAGGATTGAATCAGGTTGACGGGCGAAAATGATCGTATCCGCGGTGTTCAACCGGATTGCCGTCGATGGTAACGCCGTCGATTTTATCGCTGAATGCTCCGATGGCATAGGAGGGTAGATTGAACGTGCGACGGAAATTTTCGATGAGTTCCAGACTATGATCGGGATCGACCGCAAACGCGAGTTCGTAGTCTTCGCCGCCGGTAAACACGAGATCTGGAATTGACTCATCCAATTCCATACACAAAGTCAAAAGTTCCGGATCTATCGCGACACTTGCGGATGTCATCCCGACGCCAATCCCGGACGCCTTTGCGATATGCCCGGCATCTTGAGCAATACCGTCGCTCACGTCGATCATCGCGCGTACATGGGGATGTTCGCTTAGCCAGAGGCCTTCGGTGATACGCGGGGTGGGATGGTTGTGTGCGCGGATGACTTCAGGAGAGTCGATGTTGTTTTGGAGCGCCAGCAATCCCGCGCGTGAACGCCCGGGAGTACCAATGATGACGAGCATGTCGCCTGATTGGGCACCTTTGCGCAGGATGAAACCGTTGTTGAGGGCTTCGCCGATTACGGTTACGTCGATCATCAGGCCCGATGGGGATTGTGTGGTGTCTCCGCCGATAACGACTGCTTCACAGGCGGATGCGGCATCGGCGACTCCTTTGTAGAGGGACTCGAGGTCGTCAATTGATTCGGATGTGGGTATTGCGATGGATGTCAGGACGAACTGGGGTTGTCCGCCCATGGCGGCGATATCGCTGAGTGCGGCGGCTACGGCTTTCCAGCCGATATCGTAGTGGGTGGTCCAATTGCGGCGGAAGTGAACGCCTTCGACGGAAGCATCGGTGGAGACGAGTTGAATACGGTCACCGACCCGAACGACTGCACAGTCGTCGCCGGGGCCGTGGAGTACGTCGGCTGATGTGGGAAAGAGGGCCTGAATGCGATTAATGAATGCGAATTCGCCAGTCTCGGAAATTGAACCCATTCGGAAATCAGTCCTGTTCCGATTCCAGTTCATGCCAGGCTTCGGGAAGGCACTGAACAATATCGCGGGCGATCATGCCGCGCTGCGAGTAGTAGTCTGCGGCAATATCTCCGGCCAGGCCATGCACAAATACGCCAAGCTGCGCGGCATCGTGACCGGAAAGTCCTTGCGCCATTAAGCCGCCGATCAATCCGGACAGAACGTCGCCCGATCCGGCTGTACCCATGCCGTTGTTGCCAGTGGAGTTTTCCACGCACGAACCGTCCGGCGCAGCGACAATTGTCTGATACCCTTTGAGTACGACCGTGACCGCCAGCTCCTTTGCAATATTCTTCGCGCATTCCTCACGCCGCTCGATGACATCTTCTGTCGAGGTGTGTAGAATGCGGGCCATTTCTCCCGGGTGGGGAGTAAGCACAGTATCGTGGGTGCGTTTGAGAATACAGTCAGTACCCGCTGACAGGGCATTGAGCCCGTCTGCGTCGATGAGCAGGGGCGCGCGACATTGTTCGATGAACTGGAGGATATATTGTCGCGTCTTTCCGTGCAGAGACATGCCAGGTCCGACTACTGTGGCGTCTTTCGACGCGGCAAATTCGGAGGTAGACTCAATGGCTGCCATGGAGATGGTATGCTGCTTCGTTTCTGGAAGCGCAAAGGTCATCGCTTCCCACAGGCCCATCGACGGGAGGTCGTTAAGGGATTCAGGCATTCCGACCGTAACGAGACCCACTCCAGAACGAGCTGCCCCCATACCGGCGAGAACGGGTGCGCCCATATACCCTTGCGAACCGCCGATGATGAACACATGCCCGAAAGTGCCCTTATGCCCTGTGTCGGGCCGCGGCGGCAACAAGCCCTTCATCATATCAAGAGACAGCGTATCCATAAGAGGCTCCGTATCCTTTTAAACGAATACCACCAGTGTACATTGTGCGGGCCTGCATTGGAAGAAAAACTTACGGAGTTTCAGATTCGCTGATTTCGATGCGATTCCTTCCCCGTTCCTTGGCTTTGTACAACGCGGCATCTGCCCGCGCAAACAATTCCTCACTTGTTTCGTCACCCGGTATTACGGTAGCGACGCCACAGCTGATCGTAACGGGGATCTCGGAGTCCGCATGCTTGAACGTTGCTGCTTCGATAAGTTTCCGAAATTTTTCGCCTATTAAAGCTGCCTGTTCGGACTTGGTTTCCGGCAGGATATAGACAAATTCTTCACCGCCGTATCGCGCAAGAAAATCACTGGCCCGTGAGCAATCGGACAATACTTTTGCAACATCCCTCAAGACGGAATCACCTGCGGAATGGCCGTGACTGTCGTTAACTTTCTTGAAGTGATCAATATCCAATACCACCAGGGGAAAAACGTTCTCATATCGACGGGTAATATCCATCATTTCTATCATGTGCTCGTTATAAGCTGATCGGTTGGCGACGTTCGTCAGGAAATCCGTGCCAGTCTTCAACTGCAGCGTCTCAAGATCATGCTGCTGCTTCCTGACGAGAGTATTCGCTTCTTCAAGCTGTTCACGGTATTGCGCATTGGTCGAATACATTGTTTCAACCTGATGGACCAGCTCCGCGCCGAGGTGCTTCAAGTCGTTGAGCGTTAGAGTCCTTTTCAATTCATTCCTATGCGTATCCAACTGCGCTGCAAAGTTGTCGGTACCCTCCTGAAGACGAGCTATCGCTGTGTCCAGTGTATTGAGCAAGCCGATAAGAACCAGCTTCATTTCGTCTAACGCCGGGTCCTGTGGCAATTCCTGTTCAGCGTCTGGTTTTGAACCTGAACGATCAGCGGCGGAGGCCTGGCTTGAGGCCGATGCCGAACTCGAATCCGTTTGCCGAGATGCAGTAGTCTCTGCGATGCGCGAGGCAATTCCATACCCTGTAAAAAGTCCTATCGCCAGACAGGCACGCGCAGTAACAGCCAACATCAACAACGTTCCTTTCTTCAGATGGATACCCGCTGCAATCGCACTTAATGTGCCTTTCCATCGTCAACAGGAAATACGCGTTTTTACCGATGCTCCTTCTTGAGCTATACTTGATGGCATTCAACCAAAGAGGGAGTCTATGAGAATCAATTGTGTCCTGTTCGTCCTTCTGGCGATTTCTATCAATTCTTTTGCGCAAAGCGACCTCGAGCTTATTGCTTTTCCCGAGCGCAACAGTAGCGACACCGTCATTCGTACAGGGCTGACAAAAATCACCACTGAAGACGAGCATGACAGCGGTGCGCGATTCGAGATGATGGAGGCGGAATCAACGATGCGGTATTCACTGAGCCATCGCGAGAACCGTGATATCTATTTCAATGCAGACTCATACTGGGCGTCAACGAAGACCAGTGCGGTCTTCGATGAAACCGGAGCGGCGCTGCCGGGGGATCTCTATGATATTGGTGTGGGCGGACTCTATCGACAGGACTTTGACAACGGTTGGACCTTTGGAGCGAGGCTTCGCGTCGGATCGGCATCCGACGAATTGTTCGATTCGAC
>DTSJ01000024.1 GCA_012965445.1 Candidatus Hydrogenedentota bacterium | reverse complement strand
AGCTGAAGGCGGGATTCTCGTTACGAAGACGCTTCTTGTGACTGTTCTTGCGGATATTGGCAACGAGGGCGGCGTGAGAGCGAACGGATCTTTTATACAGGCATACGACAAGAAGACGGGCGAACTGATTTCGAGCATCAAGGTGGATCGTCATATACACGGATCGCCAATGACGTGCATGAGCGACGGCAAGCAGTTTATTCTTGTGTCGGCCGGCGGCGCTTCGGAACCGGCGGAGCTGCTGGCGTTTGGACTGCCGAATTAGAAAGAAGAATTCGATAAGCGTTTAGGGTTATCTCGGATGTGCGTTTTGATGCGCACATCCGAGTTTCTATTTTTCGGGCTTGGTCAGCGGGAGTCCTTCGGGCATGATCGGGCTGTCGTAGTCGGCGAGGTCTGCGGGTTTTACGCCTCTGGGAAAATGGCTGAAACTGAACGTCGTGGGCTGGTATGGGCCTACGAAATCGACGGGATTGTCGGCTTTGATTTCGTCTTCCATTCCCAGGCACCAGAGATGGGCGTTGAGCAGAAGGCGACGGAACCCTTCGTTGGGGATGTCTTCTGAGGCGCCTTGAGTTGTGGTGAAAATGCGTGCGGCTTTTCCGGAATTGCTTTTGTAGTCACGCACCCAGACTACAGGCATGAGTTCTTTTGAAGTGTCCACGGGCGCGTCGATGTCCATTCCGTTCAGGATGATGCCGCGGGCGATTACCGTGAAGGGTTCAAGTGGATAGGCGGTGTATCCGCCGGCCTGTGTGTGCATGTTCTTCACGCCGATCAGCACAGGATGTTTTTTGTTGGCTTGTTCCGGCATGAGGATGGAACTTTGTCGGTGGTTGTCGCCGTAGTGGGTGACCCAGGTCTCGCCGAGTACCTGGCGTCCGAATCCTTTGTGAAATTCCTTGCCGGGGTAGGTGTGGTGATAAGAATAGAATTTCCGGTCCTTAGGGATGTTGAAGGCGTGGGTCGATGTGCGCAGTCCAATAATTGGGCCGCCTCGATCAACGTAATCGACGAAATGCTGCATCTCGTCGTCGGGCATGTTGATGAACCTCATGGCGAGAACCATGAGGTCGGCTTTTTTGAGAATTTTGAGGCCGCCGATGTGGCTGCTGCCGGGGAGGATGGTTCCATCTTCCGGATCGGTGCCGAACACGACGGTGCATTTGAAGCCGTAGCGTTTAGCCATGATGCGGGCGAGTGCGGGCAGGGTTTGTTCGCCCCGGTATTCATGGTCTGCGGCGATGAAGACGATGTGCTTGCCTCTGCCGATTCCGTCTGAGCCTTTGTATACGATGCTGAATTCGTCTGCCTGCGATGCAGGATGGAGAATCAGAGCGAGGGCTGCGAGAAGGAAGAGTGCGCTGTTTTTGAGCATGGTCGGGACTCCTGGATGGTTTGGAGGCATTATGGTGTTTGGATATTGTCTAAAACAAATTTTGATGAAGCTTTGCATGTGGTATGGAATTTTTTCTGTGCGAAATGACGACTTGGGGCTACTCGCCAGGGAGCGGGACGTGAGTGCATTGTCGAAGTCAGTCCCTATATAGTACCTCAGCGTGTGTTGCAGAGA
>DTSJ01000023.1 GCA_012965445.1 Candidatus Hydrogenedentota bacterium | reverse complement strand
CAATCGTGACACCGGATACGATTCTGCGTTGGCACAGGCAACTGGTCGCGAAGAAATGGGCGTAGGGTCGAAAAACTCAGCCTAACTCAAGATATCGCCAAAATTTGAACTGAAATATGGTGAAAATCTTGAATATCATGGTGAATTCGGTTACATTACATGGAAATCTATCATTTGGCCAAAAGTTCAAAATGGCCCGTCAATATTGACCAAAAGCTGCCAGCGATAAAAATAGTACCCTCAAGATTTCGCGACCACCGAACTGGAGAATTTAGTATGAACCCTCGAACATTAGTGACTACTTGCAGCACGATTCTGGCGGCGTCGTTGTTTTTCATGCTCTTTACGGGCGAAACTGCAGCGCAAGACGAGGACCCAAAAGTTACGCCATTTGAAATCCATATTGACAACGTCGTTTTGGAGGACCTCCAAACGCGGTTGGGTATGGCGCGGTTCCCGGATCAAATTGAAGGGGCGGAGTGGGACTATGGTACGGAGCTGGGGTATCTGAAGGAGCTGGTCGGGTATTGGCGTGACGAATATGATTGGCGGGCGGAAGAAGCGAAACTCAACGCGTTTGACCATTTCAAGACGAACATCGACGGGCTAGACATTCATTTTATCCATCAACGTTCGAAAGAGCCGAACGCTTTTCCCATCATCATTACGCATGGTTGGCCGGGTTCGATTGCAGAATTCTCGAAAATCATCGGACCGCTTACGGATCCGGTGGCTCATGGCGGTAAGGCCGAGGACGCGTTTCATGTAGTGTGTCCGTCCATGCCCGGGTACGGCTTCTCGGAAATACCCACGCAGCGCGGAGTTGATTCGCGGAAGGTTGCGGAGATTAACGCCAAGCTTATGGCGCGTCTCGGTTACGAACGATACGGAGCTCAGGGCGGTGATTGGGGATCGGCGGTCACGTCTTGGCTTGCATCCATCGACACGGAACACGTGGCCGGTATTCATCTCAATCTGATATTCGCAGGTCCGCCGTCCGGCGGCAGTCAAGGAGTACCCGAGGAAGAACTGAAGCGTTATCGGGAACGGTCGGCTGCCTTTGCCGAAGAACGAGGCTACAGCGAAATCCAGGGCACTAAACCCCAGACAATCGGGTACGGGCTCAACGATTCGCCGGTTGGTTTGGCCGCGTGGATCGTCGAGAAGTTCCGAACCTGGAGTGATTGCAACGGGGACGTGGAGACCCAATTCACGAAGGACGAATTGCTTACCAACATCATGATTTATTGGTGCACCCAAACCGCGACATCCGCCGGACGGCTCTACTACGAACAACGTCACGTCAAAAATGCTGGTGTTGGATCCCGTTCCGACACGCCTGTTGGATGCGCGATTTTTCCAAAGGAACTTTCCATACCGCCTCGAAAATGGGCTGAAGCCAGATTCAACGTCACCCACTGGACGGAGATGCCCCACGGCGGCCACTTTGCCGCGATGGAAGAACCGGAACTCCTCGTGAACGATCTTAGAAAGTTTTTTGGTACTCTACGTGAGTGAAACCAAAACCATTCATGCCCACTTCTGCCAACCCGAAACGCGTCTCCAATGTCCC
>DTSJ01000022.1 GCA_012965445.1 Candidatus Hydrogenedentota bacterium | reverse complement strand
TCTGCATAAGGTGTAATAATATCGCGCCAGCTATCTTTGACCTCGCCAGTAAAAACGGGTTCTGTATCTGCTGTTACCCAATCCTGAGCCCTATCAACGGCCTGAGCTAGTCCAATGTCATAATATGCGCCTTGAGTGGCTGCTGCTGTTGGATGAGTCACCGTCCAGTATAGTATCTACACAGGCACTTGGCAAGTATTGATTTCTCCTGGTTTTAAGTGCCGAATCCCCGTCTGGATTACTCATAAAGCGCCGCTTTCAAACCTCATCCCGCTATTCCCCGCCGCCCTCCTCATCCTTCAACGGAACCCGCGCCCGAAGCGTCGCCACAAATGCCTCGTCTGCACGAACCGACACTATCCCCACAGGCGAATACCCTCGCTTCCATGCCAGATAAAACGTAATCACCAGCAGCACCCCCGTGACTGTAAAATTCGGCCACGCATTCAATTCCCACTGACCCGACCACACCAGCTCGACTGACTTCGTGAACGGCCAAAGATAATACATCGGCCACTGATCCCCGTCTGGCCCCCTCCCCCCGATCAGGTCCCCCAGAATATGCAGATGAAACGCAACAAAGGCCAGCAGCGCCGTCACCCACCGCCGCGTAGCCAACCCAAACGCAGCCGCGCAATACACCACCGCAAACGTGAGATTATGCCCCAGAATATGATGATACGCCCCCCACCACTCCAGCGGCTCCTCCCAATTCTTCGTAACCGCGTCTGTCACCATCCCGAAACCATCCGCATCAGGAATCACCCCCGCTACAGCCACCAAAGCCCTGTCCTTCCGCTCCAGCTTCCCTCCATTAGCAACAGTCCACCCGACCAAAAAATGCGTAGCAGGATTCAATACACCATTCCTCCGGGTTCGATATCAATCACCACGTTCCGGTTTCTAGCAGTCGTCTCCGTAAGTAAAACTCCAACGGCCAACCTTCCGACCCTTCGCCAGCAGCTTCACATAGATCCACCAGGCCGGAGGCCCATATACATTCCACTTGCTCCCATGCCCCATCCCGTACCCCTGATACAAAACCCGCGACTCATCCAGCAGCAGCAGCCACTCAAGATTCGTGTCCCGAACATACGCCTGCGCCAACGCACCCGCCTCAAAAGTCACCACCGCCACCTTCACCCCTAGCTCATCCAGTCTATTTTCGACCTCACGCAACTGCGTCAAGTGCTCACGACAAGGCAGTCAGCCCAAATGCCGATGAAACACCAGCAGCAGCCAATTCCCCCGATACTCGTCCAGCCGATGCACCATCCCATCAGCATCCGGCAACTCAAAATCAACCCCAGCACTTTCACATCTGTCCGCCATACCAACACCCTCTTTTGAACCAATATCGCTCCTCTCGAAGAATACCAGACCCGCTAAATACAATCTAGCCCAGACAGCACCCACAGAATCAGTGCCGCCGACGCATGAAATAGGAACGACTATTGACACAATAGCCAGACTCGTGTAACGTGACCGCATTCGGAAATAGGACAAGCCTGGCTCCCGGGTAGCGCGGTTCATTCCCCGTCGCACCCCTCAGGGACACAGAAACCACACAGAACGAAATGGGAAATTCTGAAACCGTCACGCACATTTATTGTATCGATTATGCTGATGCTGTCCACGACAGTCTACGGGCAGACACCGCGCATATTGCTCATCGGTGACTCATGGGCCGACCAGATGGGTTCGTTCAACGTCGTCGAGACCGTTCTGGCGAGCCAGGGTCTCTCCCAATTTTCAGTAGTCAAAGAAGGGATCAGTGGTTCAACGGCCGCTCAATGGGTCGGCAATCATCTGGGCAAACTGGACGCCATTACGACCCAGCTTACGAACAACCCCACAATCGATATCGTACATATCAATCTCGGTGGAAACGATCTCATCGCCGTATTCCCTTTCCCCACCGAACAAGACCGCACCGACGCGCTTGAATCAATCGCTGACGATATCGATTTCGTCGTCGACTATATTCACGCTATCGATCCAGACATTCGCGTCGCAATTTGCAGCTACGACTACATCAACGTCATTGAATTTAATCCCATCTTTGCTGTGAATGCTATTGTCAACATTGCCCACACTGCCGCCAAAGAACGGTTTGAGTTTATCAATGCCGTGGGTATTATTCATCACATCTTCGGCTTCGGCGGCCAGTTCGCGCCAGGGGAAACGCCCCTTCCCGGAGGCTTCCCCGACTACGACCCCATCGTAGGCGGCGATCCATCGCTGGTCGGAACCCCGGAATACAACGACGGCGGCATTCATCTCAATGAAGCCGGATACATTACTTACATGGAACGCCTGTTCAACGAATTCTATCGACCCTGGTTGCTCGAAGATCAGGGAGGCACGGAAATCTGGGTGGATTTCGCGCACCGCGGCGATGAACTCGGAACGACCAACACTCCCATCAACGATCTGACCAATGCTGTCATAATGATCAACCCCGGTGAGACAATTAAGATAAAAGGGGACACCGCCGACTCCACAACCCCCGAAATCCTGACCATAGACAAAGCGATGCAAATCCAGGCCGTGAATGGAGCAATACGCCTCGGCGACCCAAACCCAAGCCCGGCTTCCTTCCAATCCAACAGTGGGTTCGTATCGCGCAATAAGTAGCTCTCCAGGAAGGCAGGATCAGGCGTTCCAATTCCATCCCAAAAAGTACCTGATATCGTTCGGACTTCGCGTGAGGACCTGCTTCTGCACCGTACCTCAGCACTCATTCTTGTCAATAGTTTACTTCTATAACCAGTTGAAATAAATACACTTACAAACCATACCCTCTCGTTTCCCGCAACCCCCAAAATCCAGTATTCAATCCCATCCCAACCCCCCAACTGTTTCATCTGAAACACCCACCCGAAAAGCAGTTTTCCGTATCTTTCCCAGTCCTTCGCGGTTTTCACTTTCTTTCTCCGTGTTCTTCTCTTCCTTCGTGGTTAGAAAGCGGTTTTCGGTTCCTTCATCTGTGTTTATCTGTGTTCATCTGTGGACAAAAAACCCTTCCCAGCGCGACAACCCAGCTAACATATAAGGACCCGAAACCGGAATAACCTACCATCACCCACCGTTTACTCGCTACAATACCCCCTTTCCCGGTCAATACACCCCAATGCTGCAAATATCAGGAGTAAAAAATGGTCACGGATGCACAAGTACTGGATTCAATGCGCGGAATTATCGACCCCGATCTCGGCAAAGACATCGTTTCGCTAGGATTTATCAAGGATCTCACCATAAAATCAGGCGATATCGCCTTCACTCTCGAACTCACCACCCCGGCATGCCCGGTCAAAGAGCAATTCGTCATAGACTGCGAAAAAGCAGTCGGCGGAGTAGACGGCGTCACCTCAGTGGAAGTCAAACTCAGCTCAATGCAGCCCAAAAAACAGCCCAATCTCGCCGTTACCACACTCGCCAAGGTCGACTGCGTAATCGCCGTTTCCTCCTGTAAAGGCGGCGTCGGAAAGTCCACCATCGCCGCCCAGCTCGCGCGTTCCATGCAGCGCGAAGGCCTCCGCGTGGGACTCCTCGACACCGATATCTACGGCCCATCCGTCCCGACCCTGTTCAATATGCACCGCCCAGAGCTCATGATGCGCGACAACATGCTCATTCCCATCGACCTAGACGGCCTCAAAGTCATGTCCGTAGGCTTCGTCCTCGGCGATTCACCCGCAGTCATGCGCGGGCCCATGGTCTCCGGATACTGCCAGCAAATCCTCAATCAGACCGATTGGGGCGAAATGGACTACCTCATTATCGATATGCCCCCCGGCACTGGTGATATCCAGCTCACCCTCGTCCAGCAGGCCGCGCTTGATGGAGCAATCATCGTAACCACTCCGCACTCGCTATCCCTCGTCGATGTTGCACGCGGAATACTAATGTTCGAAAAAGTAGATGTTCCTGTACTCGGCATCGTAGAAAATATGTCCTACTTCCTGTGCGACAACTGCGATAAAAGGCACCACATCTTCGGCAACAACTCACAAGCTCTCAAAGACCGTTTCGGACTCGACACCCTCGGTGAATTCCCCATCATCGATGGCATATCAAACCTCAGTAGTCCGGACGCCGGAGCGGATATCGAGCCCGTCAGGCAACTCACCGAAAATATCCACCGCGCCGTCGGCAAGCGTCGCGCCAGACAAGAACAGCTCCCCGTCGTCTCCTTTCAGGAAGGATTCATCCATGTCGAATGGCCCGATGGCGAAACCGATCAGATCCCCAACAAAAAAGTTCGAATCGCCTGCCAATGCGCATCCTGCATCGAAGAATACACAGGCGAACTGCTCCTCGACCCAAGCAGCGTGTCAGACAATATCCAGGCAACAGGCGTAGAAGTACTCGGAAACTACGCAGCCTCGATTGCCTGGGACGACGGGCACAGCTCAGGAATTTTCACATGGAATCGTCTGAGAGAAATCGCCGCCAGCTGATCGAATGGGAAAACGCTATTCGACATCCTCTACGAGTGGAGGCGCATCACCACCAGATGTCGACCCGCCCTGCGAGATTAAAAACGAAAGAATCGCCGTCGCGATCAGCACCATCGCCGCAACGATAACGGGCTTGAAAGACACCGGCCCGGCGGTTCGCACTGAATCAGATAAATCAATGTGAGATTGCTCCATGTCGTGTTGAATCTCTTCAAATAAATCGTCAGGAGCTTCCAAATTCGGAAGCGTTTCGTAAGCATCCGAGACCTTTTTCAGACTGTCCAGCTCGCGCAAGCACTCCGAACACTCCGCAAGATGCCGTTCCAGACCGTCCTGGTTTTCGATCTCCAGTTCCCCGTCCAGCAAAGCCGAAAACTCTTCACGCGCCTCAATGCAAGTGGTAAATTCCTTCATCGGATCGCCTCACACAACGCCGTGCGGACTCAGCATGTCGCCGAGCAGCGTTCGCGCCTGATTCATGCGCGACTTCACGGTACCGCGCGGACATCCCACAGCCTCGGCAATCTCCTCATACCGAAGCCCTTCAAAGGTGCTCAGCACAAACACGATCCGCGCATGTCCAGGAAGCTGTTCAATGGCGTCCTGCAGCAGATCCTCATCCTCAACCGAGATGCGTTTCTCCGACACGCCGCGTTCTCCGTCCATGTCACGCATCACGTTACGTGCGAGGTTTCCCGCGATGCTGTACAGCCAAGTGTGAACACGCGCGTCCTCCGGAAAGTCCTGCATTCCACGATACGCACGTACGAAAGTATCACGCACGACATCCCGCGCCGCATCGTGACTGCCCAGCAGGCGATACGCCAGATTGTACACGGGATTCTGATACCGCAGCACCAGCTCATCGAACGCATCGGCTTCGCCCAGCCGGCATCTCTCCAGCAGCTCAATATAAACTCCGCGTTCCTCGTTCAACACAAACACAGCAGCCGCTCCTTCACCTACTCTCATTACACCGCCGTTGAACCAATCCCGTCCAACTCGGTATTGTATTGATCTTACCCTGTAAACCTGAGCGTCGCAAGTTATGAATACAGGCGGGATTAAGTCTATTCTACGGCTCGGGTTACTGATCCAGACACTTACACACCCTTAAACCAGATACGGAGACATCATGTCAGACACCCAGGCCGCCCTCGATTGGGCACGCAACCACAAAGACGACCATCTCGCTGAGCTCAAAGAGGTACTCTCAATTCCCAGCGTTTCGACGCTCCCCGAACACAAACCCGATATCCTCCGCTGTGCGGACTGGCTCATCGCCCAGCTCAAACGCCTTGACCTCACCACCGTAGAGCTCAAGGAAACCCCCGGCCACCCCATCGTATACGGCGAATGGTTAGAAGCCCCCGGCAAACCCACCGTCCTCATCTACGGCCACTACGACGTACAGCCCGCTGACCCCTTCGACGAGTGGGACTCCTCCCCCTTCGAC
>DTSJ01000021.1 GCA_012965445.1 Candidatus Hydrogenedentota bacterium | reverse complement strand
GCCATTGCGCGTGTATCAATGTGATGTATTCACTCATTGTAAAATCTTTCGACGCTTATTCGGTGGGGAGTTTACTTTTGGTGCGCGCGACAAATACTTCTTCCAACGACGGAGATATTTCATCAACGACTTCCGCATTGGCCTGCGTGACTTCGTGTCGAACTTTTTCGATTTCACCGTTCGCGATTACCGTCCAGAGATGTCCAGCACCCGTACAATGTATCGCACCAGGAATCACCGGTGCCTTGTCCTGGGGCGTTTCGAAGCGGATTGACATCCGGCAATGGCTTTCGAGAATGTGGTCGAGCGAATCGGCCAACACGATTTTACCGTTGACCATGATGGCTACATGATCTGAAACCCGCTCGACTTCATCCAACAAGTGAGACGAGAAGAAGACTGTTCGCCCTTCTGCGGCAACATCGCGCACGATGGCTTTGAGAATTTCCTGTCGCGCGATGACGTCCAGACCAAACGAAGGCTCATCCAAAATCAGAAGGTCCGGCCGATGCGCCAGCGCTGTCAGCAATTCAGCCTTCGCCGCTTCGCCTCTCGACAAGGTTTTTATTTTCGCGCCGGGATCCAGCGAAAACGTTCCAAGCAATTTTTCTGCGAAGTCCGGGTCCCAGTTGGGATAGAATGCGCGCTTGAATTTCATCAGTTCCGCGACGGTCATCCATTTGGGGATAAGCCGTTCCTCTGACAAGTACCCAACTCGCCTCAGGGTGTCCTTGGGATGCTTCGTGGGGTCCAGGCCCATCACGCGAACAGATCCTTGCTGGGGGATATACGATCCCATGAGATGTTTGATGAGAGTGGTCTTGCCCGCGCCGTTGGCGCCCAACAATCCGTAGACGCAACCCGTCGGAATGGTCAGGCTCATATCATCAATCGCCATCTTTCGACGAAACTTCCGCGTCAAGTTCTTGATTTCAATGGCAGGTTCTGTTGTTTCAGTACTCATTATTCGACATCCTCCAAACGCACGTTCATTTCTTCACCACATTCGATCACCAGTTTCAAAACATCCCCCATGCCCATCTTCATTTGTCGCGCTTCAGTAACCAGGGCCTGCGCGCGATTTCGCAATACCTTCAGTTGTTCTGCGTCGGATAGAGGCGATCCGAAATCGTTGACCGTCGTTCCCGCGCCCCGTTGGCAGGTGACGTATCCGTCTCTTTCCAATGCGCGATACGCACGTGCGACGGTATTCGGGTTGACCACCAGATTCTCGGACAAGGCTCGTATCGGCAGGAGTTCATCACCCGGCCGCAATTGCCTTGAGGAAATCAGGTATTTGACCTGATTCATAATCTGTTTGTAAATGGGTACGCTGTCATTTGGATTGATATGTAGATTCACGTCAGTCTCCTAAAGTATTAATACTATAACACTTTAGTTTTGTCCTGTCAAGTGCCTATTTGCTCATAATGGTCACAAATTAACACTATATTCGGGTAGTTTTAAAAAATTCGAATATACGACAAACATAATTATCGCTATAAAGTATCTATATATACCTACAATACAATGATCTGAACATCACCGTGATCGGCGGACATCGAAGGGATACCATACAAAAAACACTTGACGGAAGCAGAGGTCTGTGATATTGTTAGCGTATATTAACTTAATGTCTCTAAGTTAAATTAGGCCAAGCCATCCAGGAGAATTATCATGACATCTCGTGTCCAAAATCAACGCAGCTACTCAGGTGACCAGTCATGAACACCGTCGGAATCGTCAGCATCGTAGTGGGTGCCCTTTTTCTAGTCAGTCGCGTGAGCTCACTCGTAGCACCGGCGAAAATGCTGACTTGGTTCAGGAATGTTATCAGTACAAATCGAGGAGTGCGGACGGTGGGCGCGCCCATCCTGGTCCTGGGATTGACGATGATAGGGACCGGCTATTCGCAGGACAGCGGACTGGCCACTGTACTCTTCTACGTGGGAATCATGTTCGTCGGAATGAGTACATTTTTGTTGTTGCTATTTCCGGGCGTCTACCGGTCCATGGTTGAATCAATGATGCCCGAGGACACCTCTGGAGTCATGAATTTCATACGGTTCAAGGGCCTGACAGGAGTCATCATCGCTGGACTCTTCATCTACTACGGAGTGCACGCGCTTTAAATGATGACCTCGTGTTGCTTGAGAAACTCGAACCACATTGGCGTAGGGTCGAAATACTCAGCCCACCTCAAGCACTGCAACACCTCACCCAAATCTCTGCATACTTTATCCACCCCAAAAACTCACGCTCATCCTAGTCAACCAAATACCCGATCCAGACCCACGGATACTTCCCGCGAGGCTCCCAACGTCTCCCAAACCCCCCTCAACGCCCAGTCACTATTCACGATCTTCCCCTATTCTCGGCAACAACTTCCCAAACTCCATGTCTAGGTACTTTTCGCCTGCCGAATGCGCACTTCGTTCTTAGAATAAAGCCCCGACCCGCACCCACCCAATATAGATACTCAACCCAACGGCAAACACATCCGCCACGACAATCGCGACCCCCTTGGGCGACCTGATGCTCCACCCGAAATATCCCATGTCCTTCCGCGTCACCCGCCACAGCAGCACAATCCCGATCACCGGGAACACAACCGCCAGGAAAGCAGAGAAAATCAGAATCTGATAGACCGGATTGATCCGCAGCAAAAGCAGCAGCGTCGACGGAATCCAGAATAAGATCAGACACACCTTCATCGGTTTACTGTCCAGCTTGATCTCCAGATTAAAAATGTCCATCAGTGCATAGCAGCCCCCCAGCCACCACCCCACACCAGCAGTCCACGCCGCCAAAAACAGGCCCCCCAGAAACAGCCACGTACTCGCAGGCCCCGCCAGCGGCTCCAGTAAAATTGACAAATCCATGTAGTTCCGAGGCACGATTCCGAAAGGCCGCGCTATCGCTGAAGCAGCCGCCATCAGAGGCAGCGCAACCACCCCCGCCGCCAGAATCCCCCACGTATAATCCAGCCGCGCACGGTAATGAATATTCACTTTCCCCTGTAATTTTGACGAAAACCACCCCCGCTCAATCATCGTATACGGATAAATCAGAATCAGCCACGCGTTAATCATACTCCCCGCGTTCGACATAAATAGCGGCATCCAGTCCCCCTCGGGCGAATTCGGGATCAGCCCGCGCCCGGCTTCGCCCCAGGGGATACCGGCCATGAGTGCTGATCCGAAAAAACAGGTGATCAGAATCAGTAATCCGAACACGAACACTCGCTCAACACTCTTGTAAGCCCCCGTCAGGAGGAACACGAGACCTGTAAACGACGCTATAGCGCCCCCAACCTCAATCGGCAATCCCGGAAAAAGCCCCGCAAAAACCATCGCACAAGCATTCCACTGCGAATAAGACCCAAACAACGAACAAACCACAATCGAAACAAACATATAGATCGAAAAAACCGGATGAACATCCTTGAAAATCGACATCGGAGACTTGCCAAAACGCAGGAAATACCGCACCGACATATCCACCAGTGCCCACCCCGCGATCCCCAGCACCAGATACGTCCACCAAAGACTGAACCCATACTGCGCGCCCATCGAAGTCGCGATCGATACGTCCCCCGTGCCTATATAAAATGACGCAATCACCGACCCGGCGCCCAAAGCAAAAAAAACACGTTTACCCAGAGGAGCCGCTTTCACGCTCCACGGCTTTGTGTCCAGCATCTCACTCATGGCGTCTCGTCCATCCACGCCGCCTCCGCAGCATTGCCAAGTTCCAGTTCAGAAGGCACCTTCCACGCCCCCGGCTCCGAAAAACGCCGCAGCGCAACAACAAAAGCGACACACCAAATCACACAAATAAATGCAGGAAAAAACATCGCCCATTTCGCGCCGCTCACCACGGGTCCACGAATAGTAGTCAAAGGATACGGGAACGAAAGAGACTTGTCGCCAGCCGCAGCCTCAATCCAAAAATCGTACTCCTGCCGTTCAACCCCCCCCAGCGCCTCAATGTTCGTAAAGGCATGACGCGCCGATTCACCCGCAGGAATCATAATCGTCACATTTTCGGAATCGGCATTACCGTACTGGAAATGGTCCGCGTCATCCTCCGGAAAATCCAGCTTGAGAGCAATTTCAGCGGACTCCTCGCCCGTGTTCTCCAGAGTCACCAGCACATTCACCATGCTCTTCTGCCAGATCCAGTCCGGCGCATACACGGTAACGTTTACGTCGCCCAAAAGCTCCGTCTGCGTGAGCGCCTGAGCCGCGGAATGGCCGAACAAGAGAATAGACACCAGCGAAAAGGCGAAACAAGAACGAATCATACTCCGAGATCCAAATTTAGAAGACACGTTAAAGCATTCGTCCAATCCTCGCCGGAGATCGCAAGCGCACCCAAATGGCTCCCACCACCGACGAGTAAAATTGACGAATTTATGTCTACCACTTCCGGGTACATATCAGCACTCTTCCGAAACAAGAGTCAGCCGTATCGGCGATGATTAGTGCTCCCGATGATCCATTGCCTCGATAGTAAATCCCGCCTTGACGTTTTCCCAATGCAGATTCACCTTCGCAGTCAGCTCACCAGTCTTTTCGATCCGATAATCGAGCCATTCCTGAAAGTCCGATTTCTCCGGCTTGACCGTCAGGCGAAGCGCATCTTCTTCCGCCTTATACTGCATGATGCCGAACCGGCTGCTGTTGTTGCTGAAAATTAGCGTCCACTCATCTTTCTCCGGGATTACAAAAAATCCATACGCTCCGGCTTTAAGTGCCTGCCCGTTCACCTTGACATCTTCGGCAAAAGTAACAATCGTGCTTCCGTTCGCGCCGGCAACCCACGGTCTCGGAGTACCACCGTTATACGGTACCAACTCGCCCCAGATCGCCCGCCCTTTAACTCCCGGACGTCCAAATTTCACCGTCACGTTTCCGTAACCAACCTCCTGCGAAACGCTTCCGTTCGGACTCGGATTCGGCGCATCAGGATGTTTACCGTCGTGCGCAGACGAGGACAAACTTACAACAGACGCAGCCGCCGCGACGGCAACACATACTTTGGCAAAAAACGACTTAATCTTCATAATATTCTCCGGTTAATTCAAAATCGTCCAACCATAGTATTCCATACGCACACGAATCGCAATGTTTAAATGCACGATCAACAAGCTTGCGATAAGCGCCCCAAGATGCTCTAATGATTGTTTCATTGAGAGAAGCCTGTACCCAAGAGGAACCGCCCATGCCAGCCGAAAAATTCCCCGTTGAAGGGAGCCACATTATGATGTTTGCCCGCGCAGTAGGCGATGCAAACCCAATCTATAGTGACGAAGAACACGCGAAATCAACCGAAGTCGGTCATATCATCGCGCCACCCACTTTCGCCCAAGCAAGTGCGCAGTTCGACCCGAACTACTTCCTCCGCCCCAAAATCGGCGAACCCTGGTTCGGCTCCGGCAAGACCGCAACCGGTATCACAGATCCCGGCGACAAAGATATCAGCAGCGGACTCCACGCAGAACAGCACTTCGAATATCACCGTCACATTGGGCCCGGCGACGTACTGTCAGCCACCACCCGCCCCGGAAAGACCTGGGAAAAACAAGGACGTCGCGGAGGGAAACTCACCTTTAGCGAATCCGTCACCGAATACCGCGATCAAAACGATGAACTCGTCATCACCGCCCGCTCAGTCGGCGTTAAAACCGAAAAACCCGCCTCATAACCCCATACCCGGAGAAAACCCCATGCCGTTGCACAAAAACAACCTGGCCAAAGGCGACACCCACGAAGAAGTCGTCGTCGACGATCTGACCCGCACCCAACTCGTTCAATACGCTGGAGCATCCGGAGACTACAATCCACTCCACACCGACACAAAATACGCAACTGAAATCGCAAAATATCCGGGCGTCTTCGCTCATGGTATGTTGTCCATGGGACTCACTA
>DTSJ01000020.1 GCA_012965445.1 Candidatus Hydrogenedentota bacterium | reverse complement strand
CTGGACGTTGGCAACCGCAACGGCTGGAAGCTGGACGACGTCGTGTCGGCGAAAGAAATTCTGGAAATGCTCCAGCAGGAGTTTCCGCTGAAGCCGTTGGAGAAAACGTATCGCTCGGAGGTGGCATCACGCTACGGATACGAGGATGGTGCAGGTGAAATTGGTTTCATTTCCTCGGTAACCAATACATTTTGCGGAGACTGTAATCGCGCGCGCATTTCTGCGGACGGGCAACTGTATACCTGTCTGTTCTCCGGCAATGGCATTGACCTGAAATCACAACTGTCGAGCAATCAGGACAGCGGGCAGCTACTGACTTTCCTGAGCGACATCTGGACTCGGCGCGACGACCGCTATTCGGAACTGCGCGCATCCATGACCGACTTCGAACAGCACCAGCAAAAAGTCGAAATGTATCAGATAGGGGGCTAGATGTTTTCGCATATCAACCAGGATAATCAGCCCGCTATCGTCGATGTGAGCGAAAAAAAGGTGACACGCCGCATCGCCCACGCCCGTACCCTCGTTCGCGTAACTCCCGAGATTCTGGAGCAGTTCACAGACGGAGATATTCAGAGCAAAAAAGGCCCCGTCTTCCAAACGGCAATATTGGCAGGAGTAATCGCATCCAAGAAGACCTGGGATCTCATCCCCCTGTGCCATCCCATTGCGCTGGAGGACTGCCATATTCGAATCGACGTGAACGAAGATGACGCGATTCAGATTGACTGCACCGCCACCGCCACCCACAAAACTGGCGTAGAAATGGAAGCCCTCACCGGAGCCACCGTCGCCGCGCTCACCATCTACGATATGTGCAAAGGCATGTCCCACGACATCACCATTGAGCAGACCCGCCTCATCGAAAAACGCGGGGGCAAGCAAGATTACCATGCCCCGGATGCCTGACTCGCCATCACTCTGCGGACTCGTACTCATCGGCGGAAACAGCTCGCGCATGGGTAGCGACAAAGCGCTTCTCAAGTATCACGATCAACCAGAATGGCGGCGCGTTTTTAACCTTCTGGAATCCCACACGGAGAAGACCTTCGTCTCCCTGAACCCGGAACAGGGTGACACGAACGAATTCTCTGACGTTCCACGTATCGTAGACCGCTGGGACAGTATCGGTCCAATCAACGGAATCGCCTCGGCAATGCAAGAACATCCCCATGCCGCCTGGCTGGTCGCGGCGTGTGACATGCCGAATCTCAACGACGCAGCAATTTCGCAACTCGTGACTGCGCGGAAGCCTGACCAAGTAGCGACCGTATTCGTCGATGCGGAAGATCGACTCGAAGTTTTATGCGCGGTCTACGAACCCTCAATCGCCGAGCACCTCTTTGAAATCATCGCAAACAAGCGATACAGTTTGTACCGATGCCTCGAACGCCTCGCGGTCAAAAGAATCTCCATCGACAACGCCCCCACGCTAACGAATCTCAACACACCGGAAGAATCTGACAACTATCGCCGTCATGGTGTAAAATACTCGTCCAGGAAAGAGAATAAATGAAATCAATCGATATTGAATACTACGCAATTCTCCGTGAGCAGCGCGGACTCAGCAGCGAAACGGTCCAAACCACCGCCGATACCGCCAA
>DTSJ01000019.1 GCA_012965445.1 Candidatus Hydrogenedentota bacterium | reverse complement strand
CGGCTCACCAAGTCCATGTCGCCGCGCGGACTCGGTGCGGAACGTGGTTGTCTTGGAACGATCGCCGGAAGAAGCACTCTTCGGTAATCGAAATGATGCGGGCCGTCTTGGGCACGAGTTGGAACAATGGCACTACCGAGCGGCGACACTGGAATATGAGCGAACGGATGAAACGGGCGACGAAGTAGGGCGTGTTGCCAGAAAATTCGAGAGTCGTGAGGGCTGCGCTGCTTCGTTGCTACTATAACGACACGGTGTGAGAGGCGTCTGTCGCAAATGTGCCTTCCGTTTGCGCTGAGCTAGAGATTCCAGTTGAATCGGCGTTGATTCTGACGACCCCGACACGGACATCGGAAGAGATTCCGTCATAAAACTTGATTCAAATTACTGTGACGATTGTGTTTGAAGGTCGTTTTCAGAAATCTACCTTACAGGCACACAACAGGACATGATAATGCTGGAAACAAGAAACAAAAAAGGCGGCGGTCGATTCGCCGAAACCAGTTAAGACTCCGCCGCCTTCTGCACCGCCTCCACAAGGTAACGTCCCTCCACCGATACCGGATCCGGGAGGCAGCAAAAGTCCAAAGCCGAGTGCTGCGCTGCTGGTGGGAATTGCTACTGCTGTGATCGTAGGCGCCATATTTTTGCAGGGAGGAGACAATCCCGCAACGAATTTGTTGAATCCTGTTTCGAGTTTGTTGGGCCCGGAAACTTCGTTCATTGCCGACGGGCCATTCGCTTACCGTTTCACAAAGGGTGAGGTGCTGAACTATCAACTGGATGCGCGTGCTAGTGGAACGGGTTTTGAAATGGGAGTGGGATCTAAAATCGGCCTGACCATGAATATGCTTTATTCGCTGGAGACGACGGCGATTGACCGTGAAGGAAATGGGACGCTCGTGTTGGAGTTCGACGAGGTCAAGATGACTGGAAACTTTATGGGAGAGCCAGTCAATCTGTATCAGAGCGGATCGGAAACGCAGATGAGCCTCAACAGGCACGACCAGCTGGACACGCGACAAGGGGATTCGATCAAAGGAATTCCGCAGCTCGAGTTTTTTAAGAAACCGATAACGATGGTGGTCGGTCCGGATGGCCATGTGATCGACGTGCAGGGCGCGCCGGGATTCGATTCAATCTTGTCACCGTCCAAAGCAATGGCACCGTCGCGCTTCACCGCTTCACAGTTGGAGATCGGAGATACATGGACTTCGGAGTTTAATCTGCCGGTACCCGGTTTGGCAATTCCAGCATCGGCGACGACACAGAATACATTGGTAGAGTATGTCATGATCGGGGGCCGGAACTGCGGGGTCATCAAGCAGGAGATGCTTTCTGTGCAGACGGATGGACAGCTCAATTCGCCGAGCAGCGTACTTGGGGAAGAAATGGGTTTTACGATGCCGACGTTTGAAGTCAGCGGCGTGAACATGATCTATTTCGATGTGGATGGCGGGAAGCTGGTGCGTACCGAGATGAATCTCTTTTTCAAACTGGAGATTGGGGAGCAGTTGGAGGGGCTAAAAGGGGCGCTCGGAGCCTATTCTGGGCGAGCTGGAGAATCCGAATCGAAGACCAAAAAGGGGAGAGGAACCTGAGCCTCTTCTGGATATGGGCGTCGAAATCGCCGCGACGCTGGCACTGGTCGAGTAGCTCTCAGGCGAGAATATCTTTGATTACTTTCCCGTGGACATCGGTGAGCCTGAACTGTCGGCCTTTGAATTTGTAAGTGAGTCGTTCGTGGTCAATGCCGAGTAGATGTAGCAGCGTTGCGTGAAAATCGTGTACGTGTACACCGTTCTCAGCGATGTTATAGCCGAACTCGTCCGTCGCTCCGTAGCTCATGCCCGCCCTCACACCCCCGCCCGCCATCCATACGCTGAAACATCTGGGATGATGATCGCGTCCGTAATTCGTTTCCGTGAGCGCGCCTTGCGAATAGTTCGTGCGTCCGAATTCGCCGCCCCAGACAACGAGTGTTTCGTCGAGCAGTCCGCGTTGTTTCAGATCCGTCACGAGCGCGGCCGAGGGCTGGTCCGTCTCCTTGCATTGCGTGCGAATCCCGCTTGGGAGTCCGCCGTGCTGATCCCATCCCCGATGAAACAGTTGGGTAAAGCGTACGCCGCGCTCGGCCAGTCGCCGTGCGAGCAGACAGTTCGCGGCATAGGTGCCGGGTTTTCGCGAGTCAGGCCCGTAGGCTTCGAAAACTTCGTCTGGCTCGTCAGAAAGATCGGTCACTTCGGGTACAGAAGTCTGCATTCGAAATGCCATTTCGTACTGTGCAATTCGCGCTTCCATCGCGTCGTTCCGCAATTGATCCTGCTCCAATTCGTGCAGTTGGCGCATTCGGTCGAGTAAGAGCCGTCGCGATGCTGAATCGATGCCGCCGGGATTGTTTAGATAGAGTACCGGATCTTTTCCGGAACGAAACTGAACGCCCTGATGCCTGGACGGAAGAAAACCGTTGCCCCAGAGACGCGAATAGAGCGGCTGACCGCCCTTACCCTTCGTCATCATCGCGACATAGGAGGGAAGGTTCTCGTTCTCCGTACCCAGACCGTAATCCAGCCAAGAGCCGATTGAAGGACGACCTGATATTTGCGAACCAGTCTGGAAAAACGTGATCGCAGGGTCGTGGTTGATTGCCTCGGTATACATCGATTTGATGATGCACAGGTCGTCCGCAATCTTGATCGTATGCGGGAGGAGATCGCTGATCCAATGTCCACTTTCGCCGCGTTGTTTGAACTCGAATATAGAGCCTGCGAGAGGCAGCGAGGCCTGATTGACACTCATGCCAGTCAAGCGCTGACCCTGACGCACCGAATCTGGAAGTTCCTCGCCGTTGCGCTCGTTGAGTACCGGTTTGTAGTCGAAGAGATCGAGCTGCGACGGACCTCCGCTCTGGAACAGGTAGATAACGCGCTTTGCTTTCGGGGCGAAATGGGGGAGACGCTGCATCGCAGCTGCCGAAGCCGCCGCCGGATTAAGCAGATCGCCAAACGCGATGCCTCCGAGTCCGAGTCCGACCCGATTAAGGAACGCGCGGCGGCTCAGTTCCGCCGGGTCCCATTCTCCGGTACACAATTGCTTAAGTGCTTCTTGATCGTTCATTGTTTTACCTGAAATTCGTCGTGATTGATGATTGCCTGTGCGATTGCTGTCATCGCGGAAGCCGGCGCCGGGTCAAGCGACTCGTCAGCAGGCTTCTCGCCGACCGACCGATATGCGTTCGCTTTTTCGGGGGCAGTTTTAAAGTATTTGAGTTGCTCATCATAAGCCAGCTTCAAAATATCATGTTCCTGCTCCGAGGGATGACGCGTCAGTAGCTTGCGAAAGATCGTCGTGATGCTCTCGTCCACGTCTCCGCCTGACTCGGCCAACACACGATCCGCAAGAATACGCGCGGCCTCAACATACTGTGGATCATTGAGCAATATGAGTGCCTGCAGAGGAGTCGTTGTCCGTTCACGGCGCACGGTGCATACGTCTCGCGGGGTCGCGTCGAAAGTCAACATGGAAGGCGGGGGGACGGTTCGTTTGATGAACGTGTACATGGTCCGCCGATATAGACCGTCGCCCGTGTCTGCTTTGTAAGTCTGCGAGCTCGCATCGTGCCAGATGCCTTCGGGCTGGTAAGGCTTCACGCTTGGGCCGCCAATCTTCGAAACCAACAGGCCGGAGGAGGCCAATGCCGCATCGCGAATTTCCTCAGCGGATCGCCTATATCGAGCGCCGTGTGCCAGCAGCACGTTGTCTGGATCACGCTCAATGAGTTCTCTGGAGCCTGCGGAATCCTGTCGATAGGTCGAAGACAGCACGAGTTCGCGAAGAAAAGCCTTCGTGTCCCAGCCGGAATTGCGAAACGCCAGAGCGAGATGATCCAACAGTTCGGGATGACTCGGTGGAGAGCCCTGCACACCGAAGTCCTCAGCCGTCACGACGATCCCCTGCCCGAAACACTGCTGCCAGAGGCGATTTACCGCCACGCGCGCGGTGAGCGGATGCATTGGATCGAGCAGCCACTGCGCGAGTCCAAGCCGATTCTTCGGAAGGGCTTTCGGGAACGGAAGCAGCTGCGGGGGCGTATCGGCGCTGACCTGATCGCCTCGCTTAGTGTATTCGCCGCGGTGAAGCATGTATGTCGGGCGAATTTCCGTCATGTCCCGCATCACCATGATTTGGCGTACCCCGTCGATCTTCTTAGATTCACCTTTGCGCGCCTCGAACAGCGACTCTCGTTTGAGCGCCTGATTGTCGTCCACGCGAGCGAGGAAAAAGTCGTGTAGCGATTCTGAATCGGGAGCACGTCCGATTTCTTCTGAGATGACTTTGGCGAGCGAATTGCCAGTCGCGACGGAGGTTACTTCTAACCTCGTCAGCGCATAAGGAAACACCATGAAATCGTCGAGTCGGCCGTTTCTGAATCCGTTGTCTCTGAATCGTGCGCCGAGCTGGAGCGCAGGATCATCGCCCTTCGCGTTGTACCAGATCGTGCGTTGCAGCTTGTCGCGCAGCGTCTCGAATGCGGCTTCTTCGCCATTGACGTACAGATGAATCCCCGAAGCGCGGCTCGATCCATCATAGGTCGCGGTGATGTGCACCCATTCTTTCTCCGGAAGTTTGTCCTCGCTCTGAACGCGCAGCGCATCTCCCGGCCAGAAATGGATGAGGCCAAAAGTCAGTCGGCGATCATCCAGCATCAGCTCGTAGCCGCGGCTTCCCGCGTCTGAAGCCGCCTTCGTGCGATGTGCGATAACCATGTGCGGCAGCGTTTCTTCGATGTATATCCATGCCGATATGCTGAAGGGATGGTAGCGATCATAGACACCCGCGTTTTTGATGGTCACCAAACTCTCGCCTGTGAAATAAACTGCGCTGTTCTGCTTGCCTTCGTCCGTCAGGGCGTAATCGCCTGAGACCTCGCCCGGAGAATCTTCCTTTGCGGCGTTGATGATTTTGTTTTTCTCGGGCGCGTCGTCGAACGTGAGGTGAATTTCAGGAGCCATCTCCGGGACGAAACGCTTGCTCTTCTTGCGCCACTTCTTAAACGCCTTGGCCGTCGAACTCCCCTCGTTCCGAAGCGATAACTCTGCTTCAGAAATCGCTTTCAACAGTGCCTCGTGATTTTCTTTAGAGTCGTTTTTGTGAAGGTTCAGCGTGGGAGTCGGGGTTGCATGCGTAAAGTGCGAGTACAGGCCCGATTCATCAATATTATTGAAAAATGCCGTCATTTCGTAATAGCTCTGCTGAGAAATCGGATCAAATTTATGGTCGTGACACCGTGCACATTCCAGCGAGACACCCATGAACGCAGTAGCGAATGTCTGTGTGCGGTCGGAGGTGTATTCAACCCGAAACTCCTCGTTCACGCTGCCGCCCTCGTTCGTTTGACGATGCAGTCGGTTGAACGCCGTCGCCAGAACCTGGTCCTGCGTCGCATTCGGAAGCAGATCGCCTGCAAGCTGCTCCGTTACGAACTGGTTGTAGGGCATGTTTGCGTTGAACGCCTCGATCACCCAATCCCGCCACGGCCAGAGGTTCGTCACCACATCGCTTTGATAGCCGAAGGTGTCCGCGAAACGAGCGACATCCAGCCACTGCGATGCCAGATGTTCGCCGTACTGAGGAGAGGAGAGCAGTCGATTCACGACCTTCTCATAGGCGTCCGGCGACTCGTCTGCAAGGAAAGCGTCCACATCCTCGATGGTCGGCGGCAGTCCAGTCAGGTCAAACGTCACCCGTCGAATTAGCGTCGTTCTATCCGCTTCGGGCGAAGGCGCCAGACCTTCGCGCTCAAGCCGCCCCAGAATAAACGCGTCAACCGGACCGCGCGCCCAGTCCTTGTGAGTCAGGCTCGTCGGTATAGTTGCATGGGTCGGTGGCTGAAATGCCCAATGCGGACTATGCTCAGCACCCGAGACAATCCACTCCTTCAACAGTTCTTTCTCGCGTTCCGTAAGCACCTTCTTGGACTCTGGCGGCGGCATACGGTCGCGATCTTTTTCAGCATAAATATG
>DTSJ01000018.1 GCA_012965445.1 Candidatus Hydrogenedentota bacterium | reverse complement strand
AGTTGGGTCGTCTGATCCGGGGGTTGAAACCCCTGGCTATTGTTGTCGATTCCCTTCGGGAATCGTCTTTCGTCTTCGTTCGATCACCGTTTATTTAGTAGCGGTAATCCAGGTAGGGCCCGATGATGCGGTCCCAGTCTGCGTCTGCGATCCATTCGACGTGGCCATCTACGAATTCCACGTTGCGGCCTCCGGATTCAGAACACTCGCGGAGCTCGACGATGAGCGGTATACGACTGTTTACAGCACCGGGATCCACATCTTCCAGCGGGATGCCTTCGACTTCAATGTAAACCTGTCGTCTGTATTCTTCGCTGGATGCGGGGTAGATGATTTCGTAGCTCAGGATTTCGTCTGATTGACCGGGACAGATGAGTACACGGGCATCGGGCATATATTCAGGGTACACCTGGCGAAATCCGGGAGGAACCAGTCGGTTCGGGTGCTCACCTTCAAACATTTTGATTGTTAGTCCGAGTTGCTTCAGGTTGTTCGCGCAAGCCTGAAGCCGTGCCTCAGTCTGGCCCTGTTCTCCGTAGGTGTCAACGTAGATGGAAGAATAGGAAGGATTCTCGTCATAGGCCGAGCCCCAGAAGTCTACGGCTAAACTGAAATTGAACTCGGTGTTCGTCAAGTGGAGAAAGGTGAATCCCCCGGGGAAGTAAGTGCCCCATGCTTCTTCCAGCTCTAGCTCCCAGTTCAACAGCAGTTCGGCGCTTGGGTCTTCCCGATGGAGGGGACCGTAGTATTGCCCGATGTTCGAGGACTCTTCCTGTAGCTTCTTGTAGTCGTCCCAGACCTGTGCGTAGACGATGCGCTCGTCTGCATTGGAATTGATCAGCGACCTGTCATCCAGATAATCGGGTATCAATTCCCGCAGGTTTTTTGCAGGTCGCCCTTCTTGTTTAAGGGATTCATGAAGGGCGTCTTTCAGCGTATTGAGCCTTGATTTTGCAAGCGCAATACCTTCGTTTCGCTGGTTCTCCATATCGCCAATTCTGACGAAATCAATATAGAACACCGATGTAGTGTCGTCGTTGTAATCCCATGTCACGAAGCCAGATACATTCAACTCATTGCCATCTTCAGACAGACGACCCTGCAGCCGCCCGCGGTAGGTGAGTTCCGGTTCGGTTACATGAGAGAAATCAAGGTAGACCTCTTCACCCGCGAACGCGCCTTCCAAGTGCATATATGAAACTCCGGCCACATGCAGCGTGTCGTTTTCTTCAACAAATCTTATCTGGCCTCGATTGTCTGCGAACTGATCATTGCCTTCATGGGTGTACATCGTCCAATTTCCGGCCAATGGGCTTTCCGGCTTAGCCTCAACTTGCAGTTCCGGTTCTGGAGTCAGGACTGCCACAGAAACGGCAGCGATTGGTTCTAGATTTTCGACGACCGGGGCCGCTTCGATTTCGATTGAGGGTGTTGCGATTGTTATTGGGGTTTCCTCTTCAGGGGAAGGCGCAACTACGTCCCCAGCAGTCGAGATCGTCGGTTCCGGAGTCGGGAGTGGCTTTGCGGAGGGCAGGGCAAGATAGGATGCTATGATGCCCGCGAATAACACGGCTGCTGCCATTCCCTTTCCGCTGAACAGCGTACTCGCCGCAGTTTCTGCCCAGGTCGCGCCCGCGATATTCCAAGAGATTCCAGTAGCGATGATCGACTTCATAATGGCTGAGCGATTCATGTCGGCCTCGTCTTTTGAACGCGGTGGTACGTTCAGATCGGAAATGAGTTTAGCACCGAGTACTTCCCGCGCGCGTTGGAGTCGTTTCAGGACGGCCGCCTAGGAGACGTTCATTGACGAGGCGATTTCGCGTGTCGTTTTTCCGGAGAAGTAGTGGAGCATAAGGACTTCGCGGGGAATGGGCTACAGTTCGATGATTTGTTCTTCGAGCAGTTCACGAATGTCGTCGTAGGCAGCGGTGTTGAGGTCGCGGGGCTGTTCGGCGCTTTCCTTCGCAGCTTTTCGTTCATTGCGGAGTTTTCGGCCGTATCTCAGTGCAAGATTCCGGGTGATGACGCTTAGCCAGTGTCCGAATTTCTTCGGCTCGCGCAGGGTGTCCAGAGACACGAAGGCTTTGAGCATTGCTTCCTGGCTCAAATCTTCTGCGTCCGCGTGATTGCGGGTGTAGCTGAAGGCGATCCCGTAAGTCATGGTGAGATGGCGGCGAACCAGCTCGTCAAAACTGCGTGAATGTCCTGCCAATACCCGACGGACAAGCCCTGCATCTGTTCGTAACATCGTTAGCATCAATCTCTCCTTCGACAGTATACAAATTCACCTGCAAGGCATCACTTTTCGCTTCCAGATTTCTCCAAAGATGTGCAACAGGCCAGCTTATATATAGGAGCACTTCCGCTTGATAGCCTCCCTCACCGCCTAAAATCGACAGGGCCAAACATGGTATGATCGGGTGAAAAGGGGCAAACTCGACGAGCCATGAGCGATTTTGAAGACGAAAATGAAGGTGAGGTGCAGACGAAGCCGCGGAATGAAGTCCAGCGGCCGAAACGTTATAAGGTATTGCTGCACAATGATCACTACACATCGATGGAATTTGTGATTATGATCCTGGAGTCGATATTTCGCAAATCCAGTACGCAATCGATCGAAATTATGCTAAACGTCCACAATAAAGGCATCGGAATTGCCGGTGTGTATACTGCCTCGATAGCAGAAACGAAAATTAAGACCGTTCATCAGGCAGCCGAGAAACAAGGGTTTCCATTGAAATGTTCGATAGAACCTGAGTAGCTGTTGACCTAAGTTTGACCTGGTTTTGAGGTAAGTTTGAGGTAAGTTTGACCTAGTTTTGAGTCTTTTCACGATATGAGGAGTGAGAAATGGCAGAGCCGATAGTGTATGCAAAGGTACCGGAAACAGTAGATCTGGAACCGGGCAAGTATTTCTGGTGCGCGTGTGGTCGTTCGAAAAACCAGCCTTGGTGCGACGGCTCGCACAGCGGCACGGGGATTACGCCCAAAATGCTGGAAGTGACAGAGCCGCAAAAAGGGACCATGTGCAACTGCAAGGCAACAAAATCGCCCCCGTTTTGCGATGGAAGCCACGGAAAGCTCTAAACGAATGAATCCCTTTGGGGAGTTGTAGTACATACTAGACAGACGGTCGCTGTTGCGGGGCCGCAGGTAGACAGCATTATGTTAAGTAAAGAAACCGAACACGTATTAAAGGCTGCGATAGACGAGGCACAGCAGCGGCGTCATGAATATTTGTGCGCCGAGCATGTCCTGTACGCCTTGCTGGAAGACAACTACGGCCAGGACGTCCTGATCGAATGCGGCGCAGATATTGATAGTCTGCGTGAACGGCTGAATACGTTTCTGGACAACGACCAGGAGTCTGTACCCGACGACTACAAACTGATCGTCCAGCAGACCGTATCCTTTGAGCGGCTGATGAATCGCGCCCTCTCGCATGTCCAGTTCTCAGGAAAAGGGCAGGTGGACAACGGCGATGTTCTCGCCTCCATCTTTGAGGAGGAAGATTCGCATGCTGCTTATTTCCTCGCCGAAGAAGGGGTTACGAGACTCGACGTATTGAAGGCGATCTCGCATGACGATGACGACGAGTCCGGGCTGGAATTTGACGATCTGCTGGACGAGGATTCCCCCGAATCCAAAAAAGATCCTATTCTGCGCTTTACCGATAATCTGGCGACGCTGGCAGCCGAAAACAAGATCGATCCGCTGATTGGGCGGGACGCCGAACTGAAACGCGCGATTCGCGTCATGTGCCGTCGCCGAAAGAACAACCCTGTCTTTGTCGGTGAACCGGGCGTGGGCAAAACGGCGATGGTTGAGGGCATTGCGCTGCGTATCCACGAAGGGCGCATCCCGAAGATTATGGAAGGTGTTGAGATTCTGCGCCTGGATATGGTCGCGCTACTCGCCGGGACGCGCTACCGCGGCGACTTCGAGGCACGAATGAAATCGGTGCTCAAAGCCTTGAAAGACCGTGATAAAACGATTCTGTTCATCGATGAAATCCACACAGTTGTGGGAGCTGGTTCAACCACAGGTTCGCAGATGGATGCGTCCACCATGCTCAAGCCGATTCTTTCTTCGGGCGAACTGAGGTGCATCGGCGCGACTACGTACGACGAATTCAAGCAGAGTTTTGAGAAGGACAAGGGGCTCCTCCGTCGTTTCCAGAAAATCGATGTCGACGAACCAACGGTTGAGGAAACCGTGCGTATTCTGCGCGGACTAAAGTCCCGCTACGAAGAACACCACGATATTACGTTTACTGATTCCGCGCTGAAAACTGCGGCGGAACTTGCAGCGCGTCACATATCGGATCGCTTCCTGCCTGACAAAGCAATCGACGTACTCGACGAAGCGGGCGCAAACATACGAATGATGACGAAAAAAACGCGCAAGACGATTCGCCCCCTAGATATTGAAAAAATCGTCGCAGAAATGGCGCGCATTCCGGTGCGCACCGTATCCAATGATGACCGCAATCGCCTCGCGAGTCTGGAATCCGATTTAAAGGCGCAGGTCTACGGACAAGAGGAGGCTATCAACGTCATTGCAACAGCGATCAAGCGTTCACGCGCGGGCCTTGGTCCCGAAGATCGTCCCGTGGGATCGTTCCTGTTTACCGGACCAACCGGTGTCGGCAAGACGGAGTTGGCAAAACAATTGGCATCAGTACTCGGCGTAAACTTTCTCCGCTTCGATATGAGCGAGTACATGGAGAAACACGCCGTCGCCAGACTGATCGGCGCGCCTCCCGGCTACGTCGGCTATGATCAGGGTGGTCAGTTGACCGATGAGATTCGCAAGAATCCGTATTGTGTACTGCTTCTCGACGAGATCGAAAAAGCCGATCCCGATGTCTATAATATTCTGCTTCAGATCATGGATCATGCGGCCCTAACGGACAATATGGGCAAGCACGCGGATTTCCGCAACGTCGTTTTGATTATGACATCCAACGCGGGCGCGCGCGAACTCGCCGCCAATTCGATTGGATTTTCATCCGCTTCAGACGAGAGTCAACACAAAAGCCGAAAGGCCATCGAAAAAACCTTCTCGCCCGAATTTCGCAATCGTCTCGATGCGATCGTCAGTTTCGAATCCCTTCCGATGGAAGTCGTCCTGAAAGTCGTCGATAAGTTCGTGGCTCGAGTTCAGTCCAAACTCTCATCGCGCAACGTAACGCTCGATCTACATCATGACGCACGACAGTGGTTGGCAGAGAAAGGCTACGACAGCGTTCTGGGCGCACGGCCGCTCGACCGACTCATGCAGCGTGAAATCGAGACGCAACTTTCAGACGAATTGCTTTTCGGCAAACTCGCCAATGGCGGACACGTCGCGGTAACGCTCGCTGACGACGCGCTTGAGTTTGCGTATACGCCGAAGCAATCGTAGGCGAAGCAATGACCGTCTACATGCTATCCGATGCGCTGTCCTTTCCGTCGCCAGAGAACGCTGACGAAGAAGGCCTGCTCGCCGTCGGAGGCGACCTCACTCCCGAACGAATCGTGCTGGCCTATTCGATGGGTATATTCCCGTGGTACAGCGAGGGCGATCCGCTCATGTGGTGGTCCCCCGATCCGAGAATGGTGATCCGTCCGGAGGAGTTTCGGCCCTCGCGCAGTCTTCGAAAAGTCTACGGGAAAAGTACCTATCGTTTGTCGATGGATACGGACTTTGAAGCCGTTGTTCGCCAATGCGCACGCGTTCCAAGGCGGGGCCAGGACGGAACCTGGATCACCGAAGACATGATCAACGCCTACCTCGCATTGCACGAATCTGGCATCGGCCACTCCGTCGAATGCTGGGACGGCGATAAACTCGTGGGCGGACTCTACGGCCTTTCTCTGGGAGACTGCTTCTTCGGCGAATCGATGTTCTCGAAGCAAAGCGATGTCTCCAAGCTGGCGTTCTGGGCCCTGATGCAGTATGGCGAGATGATCGGTATCAAATTCGTCGACTGTCAACTCTACAATGATCATCTCGCGAGCCTTGGCGCATACCCGATCCCCCGCGCC
>DTSJ01000017.1 GCA_012965445.1 Candidatus Hydrogenedentota bacterium | reverse complement strand
GGGCCATGAATCGATTCACGGTACTGGCATTGATCTGACTTGGCATGATGCCGCCGAGAGATTTTCGTCTGACACCGGAAATTTCGTAGAAGTCTTCTCCGCGGAGAGACTTTGCGAGTTCGGCGCTGGAGCGTCCCCGGGTATCCGCGATGAGTTCTTCTGCGGCAAAATCGGGGAGCGATCCGATGTGAACGCTTTTCATTTCTTCGATGGTGTCGACGAGATCGGGTGCGAGAGTTCTTGCGATAGGGGTGCTGAGCCAGTTGCTGCTCCGTGAGCCCTTTACGATTCTGCTTCCGGCTTCGAATTCGTATAGGACGGAGAGTCCGTTTGCGGTTGAGCTGATTGAGGAATAGAGCACGCCGGTGTCGATGGGTATATTGACGCCTACGACGCGTGCACTGGTTTTGACCTAGTTTAGCCTGCTGAGTTGGCCAAATGAGAGCATGCACAGCACGACGAGTGCTGCGAGCAAACCGATGCCGACACATTCGGGCATGCGGAAATGTACTTTGTGATGTCTTCTGGGTAGACCCATGCGTTTCTCGCTTCGTCGTGTATCGTGTCTGTTGAGGGCGACATTTGTCAAGGGCATGGAAAGAAGTGGGAGGAGGGGACTATATTCGGCTACGTGGTTTACGGGTTATTCAGGGTTCTTTTGCGGGAATTATTTGGAGATATCTTCGATTTTTACCGCGGTGCCGTATACCAAGATCTCTGCCGCGCCGGTGGCGATGTTTGAGGTGCTGAATCGGACGGAGACGATGGCGTCTGCGTGTAGAAGGTTTGCTTCGTTGATCATACGGTCGAGGGCCTGTTCTCTTGCTTCGGCGAGTATTTTGGTGTATTCGACGACTTCTCCGCCGACGATGTTTCGCATGATGGCGAGGATGTCTTTGCCGATGTGTCTTGCGCGGACGGTTGTACCGCGAACCATGCCTAATGTGGCGGTGATTTCTTTTCCGACGATTTCTGATGAGGTAATGACGATCACGATGGCCCTCTTTTCTTTCGGGTGTGTTGGGTGGTCATGTATCAGCGATGAATGTCTGCACTGTAGCGGTCGGATTTTCGGATAGCGAGTCTTTGGCGCAGGACTGAGACGAAGAGAATAGTAACGCCGACGAGTGCGATTCCGGTAGCGCCTTTTACGATGGGATCAGCCCAGTCGAGAATGATCATTTCGAATATGCCCCAGGAGAGGAGTGCGAAGACGCCTGTTATAAAGGCGAACCATCCGGTTTGGCGTTCGGTACGGTTGTAGACGTTGAGGAGAAACTGATCCCAGACTTCGTCGGGTGGGAGTTCCACGCTGAGCGTTCGGGATGCGGAGACGAGGAGCGTCATTTCTTCGAATTCGTTTCTGCATGATTCGCATTGCTCGAGATGGGTTTCCATGCGCTCGGTGTCGGTTTTGTCGAGTTCGCTGTCGAGGTATCCTGACATTAGATCGCGAATTTTATCGCACGGGTTATCCATAGTTATGTTGTTCCTGCATTCGTTGTATCCATTGCTTTTTTTAGACTTTTTCGCGCGCCGTGCAGTCTTGACATTACGGTACCGTGTGGAATATCGAGGCAGTCGGCGATTTCGGCATAGGACTTTTCGTG
>DTSJ01000016.1 GCA_012965445.1 Candidatus Hydrogenedentota bacterium | reverse complement strand
CAGCACCCAGAATGATCACCCGGTCGCTCTGCTCAATTTCGACCTGCTCAAGAATCCGATGCGCCGCCGCCAGAGGCTCCGTAAATACCGCAAAGTCGTCCTCAATACCGTCAGGCACGACATGCAGATTCTCATCCGGCAGCGTCAGATATTCCGCGAACGCGCCGTGTCGATTTAGAATGCCAAGTACCGTGCGGTTCGCGCAGTGGTTCGGCATTTCACGCTGGCAAAAGTCGCACGTTCGACAAACGCAGTTAATCTCGCCCACCACACGCTTCCCGATCAGCGAAATGGTATCCGAACGCTCCACGATACCCACAAATTCGTGACCGAGTACGCCGGAAAAATCCATGTAGCCCTTGAGAAGTTCAAGGTCCGTATTGCACACCCCCGCCGTCACCACACGAATGAGAGATTCTCCCTCTGACCGCTCGGGAATCGGGACATCCTGAATCTGTGCTTCGCCGTCTAAAACAAGTGCTTTCATTCGTTCCGTCCTGAGAGTTTTGCGCAGTAAACTTGCACTGCTTGGGGCCCGTGCTTCACAATGCTGTCTCGATCACGCTGTATACGGAGTATAGTGCATGGGTACCGGAGCATATCAAGGGGTAATTCTGGCCGCGGGTCACGGATCGCGCATGGGGCCCTTTGGTGAAAATGTTCCCAAACCGATAGCGCCGATCTGCAACAAGCCGCTCCTGGCATATCAGCTCGAACACATGAAGTCGCTCGGAATTGAAAATGTTATCGTAGTTGTCGGACATCTTGGTGAACGCATTCGCGAGACGCTCGGCGACGGCTCAACCCATGGCGTTCAGTTGGAGTATGTCGAACAGAAACAGCGTCTCGGCCTCGCCCATGCCGTCGGTCAGTTGGAGCCGCATATTCAACACCCGTTCCTGCTGATGCTCGGCGATATCTACTTTGAAGTCGACGGCCTTTCTTCCATGATGAAGACCTTCGAACGCACCGAGGCCGCCGCAGTGCTCGCCGTGAAAGAAGAACACGATCCCGAAGCGATCAAGCGCAATTTTTCAGTCATTCTCAATGACGACGGCTCAGTGCGCCGTGTCATAGAAAAACCCCGAAAAATATCGAACAAATTGAAGGGCTGCGGGCTGTATCTCTTCGATGACCGTATTTTTGAGGCCGTACGTCGCACACCCCGCACCGCCATGCGCGATGAATATGAGCTGACCGATTCGATACAAATCCTCATCGACTACGAGTATCCCGTGCATGTCGCAGCAGTCGTGGACTGGGACATCAATCTCACATTCGTCGGCGATCTGATTCACTGCTGTTCGCATGAACTGGCGAAGAAGGGCGTAACTTCGCTTGTGGGGGAGGGATGCTCCATAGCCGAAGGCACTGAGCTCGTGAACACCGTCGTCGGAAATAACGTAACCATTGAACAACCCGTCCGCCTCGAAGACTGCGTCGTGCTGGACAACGCCGTGCTGTCGACCGCCGAACCGCTCACGCGCGCAGTCATTTCCCCCGAAGCGATCTTAACCGACGAGTCGTAGTTTCTCTCACTCGCAAGATCCCAGCCTGCAAACGCCCCGTCTCACTTCCGGGGTACCAATGCCCGTCGAAGTTTAGCAATAGCCCGCTCAATCCTGCGGTGAATCGTCGATGCGTTGCGACCAGTGATTTTCCCGATATGACGCAGGCTCATGCCGTGAAAAAAACGCAGCTCAATCACCTCAAACGCCTCCTCGTTCAGCGCTTCGTACATCGCCAGTCGCACCCGCGCCAGCTTCACCCGGTTTTTGCGCGCAATCTTGAGTCCTGCTTCTATGTCCTCCGTCGACTCGTACCAGGGGGAGTTATTTTTACTGAGACGCTCGAACGTGAGTGACCCCGTCCGCCTGCCCAGACGAATCTGAGGCAGTGGATCTTCCCTGTCGTGAAGCCTCAAAGTGTGTAGATGCTGGTTGTGCTTGAACAATGGTGAAGTCATGATGCCCGCTCCCGTTTGTGTTTTCAGGTTTCAGAGGGCGACAGTAGCGGGGGAGACCGCGCAAAGAATTTTGCAAACATTGAGAAAGTTCTTTGATTACAGTTTTTTCTCAGTCGAACACACGGCACAGACCTGGCACCGTTTCGGCAAAGAAATTGCCAATAATTTGATTTCCCACCCTGTCCCCGTTAGAGTGTTGCCAAAACCGGAGGAAACAGAGTTGAGCATTAAGGAACAGATATCGGACGCCATCAAACATGCCATGCGCGCAAAGGATCAGGCCCGTCTCGACTGCCTGCGCATGGGCAAGGGCGCGCTGCTGCTCAAAGAGAAGGAATCCTCCAAAGAGTTGACCGAAGACATCGAAATTGCCATTCTTCGATCAGAAGTAAAGAAGCGCCAGCAGAGCATGGAGACCTTCGCCGACCTCGGCAAGACGGATGCAGTCGAGGCGACCCGTCGGGAAATCGAGATACTGGAGTCATTCCTGCCCCAGCAGTTGTCAGAGGAAGCGCTCGAAGAAAAAGTGCGCGCCTACCTCGCCGACCATCCGGAAATCGATCACGCCGGACGCCTGACCGGGGCAATCAAAAAAGAACTCGGCGATGCCGCTGACGGGAAGATGCTGAACGCCGTTTGTCAGAAGGCACTGAGCCAATAATCACAAATTTGCGAAAGTGAGGATGCAAGAATGAAACATTATTCATGGTTAATCATGTTGTTGATGGTCGGCATCGTCGCAGGATGCGGCGGATCTTCCGAAGAAGCGCCCGCCGAACCGCAGGCCCCGGAACCCGTCGAAGAAACTGACGAAGTCATAGCCGCCCCCGCAACACCTGACGAATCAGAGGAAACAGCATCCGAAGAGGAGGAAGAAGCAAAGGTCACTCTGCCCGAAGTGCTCAGCGATCTGGTCGCGCTGCCCGAAGGCCTCATCCTCGCGGAGATAGAAGTAAAAGACGAGGCGAAGCAGATGTATCACATCGTAGCCGATACCCGCGACAATCCCGACAAATTTCAGAAAAAGCTCATCAAGATTTACGCTGACAAAGGCTGGGTAGAAGACATGAACATGGCCCAAAAAGGCAGTTCCCTCACCGGCTTCAACAACGGCGAATTCATGGTCTACGTCGAAGCCAACAAAGGCAACATCGGCAGCATAGTCACCATCGACACCGGGTTGCTGTAGCCCGAATAGATCGTCGCATCCACACAAGCGACCTTCTTCGCATCCACATAGACAAGCACAGTTCTGTCAACAGTTTACTTTCATAAGCCGTTATCTTCATTACGCTTACGAACCCCAGCCTCTCGTTTCCTGCATCCCCGCATTTCCCGTTTCCGACCGGGAGGGCGATCCTCCCGCCGATCCCGGTGCAACACCCGCGCTCATACTATAATTGACGAACCGTTTTAATCAACTATTCAACGGAAACAAAAGGGGAAGTACAATGCAGAATGAGCGCATCACTCACGTATTACTCGCAGTCATCGCAGTCAGTTTACTCTTTTTGTGTGTATCGTCATTAAATCAAAAAGCCGCCTCGACCCAGGGAACCGACATGCAGAATCCGTTGTACTTCAAATTGGTCTACGATTCCAAATTGGACAACCCCAGAGGCGACGTTTAATCTGTTTCTTCCGATCAGCCGTTGCCCGCCATGACGTGGAAACCTTCCGAATGGCTGGAATTGGACGAAGAACAATAGGTTTTGGGCGAATGAATTCGGAATTCGGGATCAAATTTCTGCTCGACAATGATCGTGGTTTCCTGTAGCGTAGTTGAAATTTAATTGACTACCCAGGGAACCGCGAATGATACCCGACGAAGCACCTGATCTGTATACAGTCCGCGAAGGTGAAGCTATTGAGCCCCCCACGAATTTCGGGAGCCGCCTCAAGTACCTCGGACCCAGTTTGATCATCTCCGGTGCCATCATCGGTTCAGGAGAACTCATTCTCACTTCCAGGCTCGGCGCAGTAGCCGGATGGGCGCTCCTTTGGTGGATGTTGGTCTCGTGTTGGAGTAAGTCCTTAGTCCAGGCCGAAGTGACGCGGTATATCGTCATATCCGGCGATACCTATTTTCGGGCCATCAATCGAATCCCCATTCGCGTCGGGAGAGTATCGTTGCCGCTTTTTCTGGGACTGCTTGCGTATATACCCGGCACGATGGGCTTGGGCGGCATCCTTGGGGCGGGAGCAGTAGCCTTCAGCTTTCTGGCATCGGTGGCCGGCGTCGAGATCCATCCGTATTGGTCGGGGATCGGGATAGCGGTCGTCACGTCAATCATACTCAGCGCCGGATCCTATAAAGCGCTTGAGCGCATCATGGTGTGCATCGTCGTGTTGTTTACATGTACCACGTTGGTTTGCGCGATTGCCATGCAGTTTACGGAGTTCAGTGTGACGGCCAGCGATTTAGCCAGGGGTTTCACCTTTAACTTTTCCGAAGTCCTGTTGTTCGCCGCCCTCGCGTTTTCAGCCTACGGATACACCGGTATGGCTTCGGGCGACATCGCCGCCTATAGCTTTTGGTGTGTCGAAAAAGGTTATCCAAGTTTTATCGGATCGGATCGGGATGATCCGAATTGGCCGGCACGGGCACGCGGCTGGTTGAAAGTCGTCCAGACCGATGTCTGGTTGGGATTGTGCGTGTTAACGCTCGCCACGATTCCTTACTATGTGCTCGGGGCAGGCGTACTCAACAAAATGGGCCTCGAGCCCTCCCATGACGAGTTGATCTCACAGCTTTCCAATATGTTCACGCAGACCTTGGGGCAATGGGCAGTGTGGGTGTTTAGCATCGGTGCCTTCTTCATTTTGTTCTCTACCGTTATTTCGGGTATCGGTGGTGGAGGGCGTTTCATCCCCGACTACTTGATCGAAACTGGCGTTATTAAACGTTCCAATATTGATTTACGGAAAAAAATCGTCAGGTGGTACGTTGGAATCCTCCCGTTAGTGTCCTTTGGTTTTTACATGTGGATCAAAAATCCCGTCATCCTCATCATGATTGGTGGAATAACGTCCGCATTGCTGTTGCCCATACAAACGGCCTCCACGCTTTGGCTGCACAAGAATAAACTGGATCCACGGGTTCGACACGGCCAAGCCACCCGGATAGGCATGTGGGTGATTTTTTCGTTTCAGGCGATCATGGTGTTCTTTGTGGTTTGGTACGTAGTGATCAAACCAAGGTTGGGTTAGTTGACCAAGCACTATTCAGGCAATGCCAAGGCGACCAATTCCGCCGGACTCGATATCCCGCCCACATTGATCACGATGTATTGCCGTCCTTCGTACATGTACGTGATCGGTGCGCCGTTCGAGAGCGCCTGAATCGGGAATGCGTGGCCCGGCACCGTAAAATCATGAATCAATTGGCCGTTCTTCTTATCGAAAAACTCCAGCTTCGGACCGCGGCTCGCCATCAGAAAAGTCTTCGTCGCCAACGGAAACCAGCGTCCCCCCGTGCCCAGGCGCGGAAGATCTAAATGCTTGATACGGGGATGATCGCGGAATTTATCGCCGAGCGCCGAGACCCACAAGTGTTCGCCCGTACTCATATCAATCGCTGTGAAACGGGAGTAGGGCGGTTTGACGATCGGAAGGCCGCCGTCGCCGAACACGAAAAACTCGCCGTCGTGTGCCGGACCGAACGTGTAGTCCATATTCGTGCGTTCATTACCTTTGTTGAGTTTTAATGCGCTCACAAACGTCTGCGAAGGAACATAAAGGATGTCGGACTCCGGGTCAAACGCTGCACCCGAGAAACTCGCACCTCCGTGGACGCCCGGAGTCAGGATAGTTCCCCGTTCCGTTGAAGCCGTATACAACGGACCCCAATCGAATCGTTTGATGATTTCGATCGCTTCTTCACGTAACTCCGGCGTAAAGTCGACCAAATAATCAATACTGATTCCGATGGGCTCAAAAGGTTTTGGCTTGGTCGGAAACGGTTGTGTCTTCGAAGAGCGTTCACCCGGAATCAGTGACTGATCAACCGGCTGTTCGTTGATCGGCCACACGGGTTTTCCCGTAACCCGGTCGAAGACAAACGCGAGCCCTTGT
>DTSJ01000015.1 GCA_012965445.1 Candidatus Hydrogenedentota bacterium | reverse complement strand
TTCCCCTCTTCACCGATATCCGGAGCTTCAATGTCATCTATCGAGCCGGGATTGAGATTGTTCGTGATCAATCCGATCAAATCCAGCTGATGTTTCAACAGCATACCGATGCTCCAGCTTCCGTGACCTGGATCATAATTCACGTTTTCGATAGTCAGGCCGTCCGTCGATTGCTCGGCCCGCCGCTCGTTTTCCCGAAAATAATAGAAAATCACCTCGGCAAACGTCGCAGCGGTGGGTGTTTCGGCTTGGTTCGGAAAATTCATCGGACGGGTCTCCTTGGGGAAAGCGTTGTCTTATAGGTCAAATTGTTTCAAATGGTGTTGAAAATGAAGCACATGGAAGCGCTCCCATTGGTTAACCGTGAGCGGCCCGAAGAGCGGATGCGGTTTATTAACCGATTTCTTCTGCTCCAACGCGTCTACTAACTCGCTCATCGCCAATTTCAACGTCTCCAAATCCCCCCTCTCGAATGGCAGATCCACGCCCATTACGCCCTTTGGTATCGGAATGACCCCATTCAGGATGAGGGGCCTGATAATGTTTCTGGAAACGAACGTGTCGTGCTGCGGAGTATCGCCCTGCAGTCCCAGAGAGTATCGAACTGCTTCGGTCAAATGACCCAGAAGACCGGGAGCTGTGAGCAATCCCCACAATGGTTTCTCGTCGGCCGGAAGGTCTTCCAGTCGACGTGTTGTATCCGCAACAAATGTATCGTCGAAATTCATTTTCATCGTGTTCGGCACAAGAAGAATCTGAACAAAAAGAATCACTTCTGCGTATTATGCTGAAAATAGGTACTCGCGGACAAGGAAAATGTCTCAACGAACTTGATGTTTTCGTCGCCGGACTTTACCATTATAGAAATGCGGTATACGGTTGCGAACCAACGGGTCTGTACAAAGGAGTAAACGATTGGCGAAGCTGTCAGACTTAAAAAGCCTGAGCGACTGGCCGAAAATGCGCAAATCCTTCGAGTCCTCCTTGCAGACAATGCTGGGCAAACTCCCTGACACGTCTTTAGATCTTCAGGTCAAGGTCGTTGATGAAATAGAAGGCCCCGGATACATCAGAAGACAAATCGAGTATTTTGTCGATGAATGGGCGCGTATTTCCGCATGGCTCTTCGTACCGGAAGATTCAGTCGACTGCCCCGCGATCATCTGTTGTCATAGTCGGACTAAAATGGGCAAGGATGAACCCGCTGGATATGAGGGCGCTGACCCGCTGCTTGCCTTCGCCCGCCATTATGCCGAGCTAGGGTATGTCACAATAGCCCCGGACTGTATTTCGGTCGGCGAGCGCAAATTCAACCGCCTTGATTCCTTCGACACGAGTGCTTACTATAAAGAAAAGCCAAAATTGTCCGCACTCGGCAAGATGGTTTCAGATTATCAACGCTGCATTGACGCGCTCGAAGAAGTTACAGAAGTTGACGCTGCGCGAATCGGAACGATTGGTCACGGATTGGGAGGCTGCAACGCATTGCTGCTCAGTGCCGTCGATGATCGCATCGGGGCCGTCGTGGCCAGTTGTGGATTTACCCGCTTCGAAAATGATAGTCAGCCGGATCGATGGCTGGAACACGACGGCCTTTCACTGCTGCCAAAACTGAAATCCCACATCGCAAGCGGCAAATACCCCATTGACTGGGAGCATATCCTCGCACTGAGCGCTCCGAGTCCGACTCTGCTCATCACACCCCAAAACGAAGATTTACTCTCGTCACCGTCAAGTTGTGGCATCGCTGCCGAGCACGCCCAGCTCGTCTATGCCAAGCTCGGCGCTGGGCACGCACTGGAGAATTGCATACACCCGGGTGATGAAAGCCTCCCAACTGATCAAATGGATCTGGCAGACGAGTGGTTCGACCGATGGTTGTAAACGGAATTAAACCGAGTGCAAATACTGTTTAGCAGTAAATTAATTACTAGCTCACCGAAAAAGACTGAAGGAGTACATCATTGACTGATTCTCTAGCTACACCAGAATCCGTTGGTATCCAGATATCCCACGAGAAAATTGAGCGGCTCGTCGACAATATCGAAACGATCATTTACGGAAAACGAGACGTTATTGAACTATGTGTGGTCGGATTGATTGCCCGCGGGCACGTACTCGTCGAAGACATTCCCGGAATCGGCAAAACGACACTCGCTCAGGCGCTCGCCCTCTCCATCGATTGTTCCTTCAATCGTATTCAATTTACAAACGACCTGCTGCCTTCAGACATTCTCGGCATTTCCCTAATCAATCCAGCCACCCAGCAATTCGATTTCCGCGAGGGTCCAATCTTTGCAAGCATAGTCCTCGCCGACGAAATAAATCGTACACCCCCGAAAACGCAGAGCGCCTTACTGGAAGCCATGAGCGAGTTCCGCGTCACTGTAGACGGAAAAACCCGGAAGCTCCCCGCGCCATTTATGGTTCTCGCCACCCAGAATCCCATCGAATACGACGGCACCTATACGCTGCCCGAAGCCCAGCTAGACAGATTCCTCCTGCGCATATCGATCGGCTATCCGGGGGTAGACGACGAACTGAGAATCATGCGACGTCACGAACCGGGCCCACTTCTCGAAGCACTCGTCCCCGCATTGACCGGTGACGACGTAATGCAACTTCAGGAAACGGCAAAGAATATCAACGTCGAAGAAAGTGTAGCGCGCTACATGCTCGATATCGTGCAGGCGACGCGCGAACACCCCGAAATCCGACTAGGCGCAAGTCCGCGCGCCTCCCTGGGACTCTACGAATCCTGCCAGGCCTACGCCCTGCTACACGGCCGCGATTACGTAACGCCCGGCGATGTAAAAATCATCACTCCAGCCGTCATGGCGCACCGCATTATTGCCAAGTCCCACGGCGGAAACCGCGTTGCCACAGCCCATGAACGCGTTGTTCTGATTCAAGAAGTACTCGACGCTACATCTGTGCCTGTTTAACAATTGGATTCTGCGGGTATGCCAGCATCACAAAATAAACGCCGCGTCACCCTGACAAGGATTGGCTGGGTGTTCATGCTGTTCATTCTGCTACTACAGCTGGCGGCATTCAACACAGGCGAGAACCTCTTTTACCTCGTTACCAGCGGTGTCATCAGCTTCTTATTGGTCGGATGGTGGGCCTCGCGCAAAGGCGCGAAAGGATTGACCTTGAGCCGATCTGCACCCGAGGCGGTGCATCGCGACGAAGCCTTCGCAAGTACCATGCGCCTTAAAAATTCCCGCCGCTTTTGGCCTGCAATGGAAATTTCGTTGAATTCGACTTCATGGGAGGAGCCCCTTTGGCTTGATTCAGTGCCTGCCCGCGCAGTCGCAGAGTTTCGAGCCTACCAGAGTATGCCCAAACGCGGAAGCCATTCGCTGTCGCCTGTTCACGTCGAAACGACCTTTCCATTCGGGCTCGTTCATCGAACCATCACCGTCGACGACGCAAAGACAATTCTTGTGTACCCCCGCGTGTATTCCTTGTCGAAGCAGGCGATGGACGATGTCGACGATAGCGGACGCACGTCAAAGGCGTCCTTCAACGATGTCGACGAGTTTTTTTCTCTGCGCGACTACATTCCGGGCGACGATATCCGATACGTCTCCTGGAAGGTTAGCGCCCGCATGGGACGGCTCGTTGTTCGTGAACTCGAGCCAAGTATATCGAGGATGGTTCTGATAGTACTCGATACCCGCGGACTACCCGATACGCCCGAACTCGCAGAAAAATTCGAGATGGCTGTCGACCTCGCAGCTTCGCTCGCCGTAACACTGCTCGGCATGAACTATGTCGTCGGCCTGGAAATCCCGGATGCCTCCGTACCACTAGGCCGCGGACGCGGTCACGCTGCGAAAATCCTGGAAGCGCTAGCGCTCCTGGATGCTGTCGACAAGGAAGAATACGACGACGAGTGGTATAAACCAAAAGGAAGTCATGCCGAGGCATCAAAACTTTTCCTCGCCAGTGATCCGAATCGATGGGGCGTGGCGAACACGCGCGGGCGTGCCCGTGTACTCGATCCCCAAGAGGCTCTGCATGGATAAACCTCCGTCACGCTGGCTGAAGGTGTTTATTGCCGCAATGGTGTTCCTGAGCTATCTTGCTCTAAAAAGCACTTTTCAATACAGCCGCATGAGTCTCATTATTCCTATCACAGCAATCCTGATCATGCCGATAGGGGAGTGGTTAGACAGTCGTCTTTCCGTATACAGAAAAGTCACCACACTTTGTATGATCGTTTTTACCTTGGGCCTCCCGATTATGGCTCAGAGTGCCGGATTGATCGATACCGTTGTAAGTCTCTTCATCTTCGTCCAAATCTACTCAATGATTCACGTTAAAGCCGTCAAAAATTACTACCACATTATGCTTATGTCATTTTTCATGCTCGTTGCCGCACTTGTCATGTCCCCTTCAGCATCAATGGGCGTCGTATTGCTCGGATACCTCGTCTGCGCAGCCGGGTGTCTCTTGATGATCGACAACCTGAATCACACTTCCAATGCCGCACAAGCGTCCATCGACCGATATGCCCTGTCGAAATCGAACAGCCGGTCCAGTCTGCTCGACCGCATCGCCCTGATCCCTATGTTCGGTACGTTATTCCTCGTGCTGATGGGTGTGATGACTGCAATCTTCGTCGTCATGCCTCGTACTGAGGCTGGACTGCTGGGTTCCGCCGTACGGGTGCCAGTCTATACCACCGCACTCAGCGAAGGCGTACAGTTGGACGTTACTGGTAAAATCGCAAGTGACGCCAGTGCAGTGATGCGCGTACAGTTTTTGAACGTGCCGGGCGGTCGCTACGAAGAAGAGAAATACTGGCGGGCGACAACAATGGACAAGTATACAGGAATCAGTTGGCTGCGCCAGGGATTGTCAACCCGCAGCCGGGAGACGAAAACCGGCTTCAAAGGCATGAACATGTCCGCACGGGATCGCAAACTTGAATGGCTGTCGTACGGATATCGGAATATGCCCTCCACTACTGGCGAGGGTAGAGGAGTGCGCCGTGCAGATATGGGAGTGGGATCGCCTGTCCAATACGAAGTGTTCGTAGACCGTTATCCAGAAGGAGGGTTTCCACTTCTCAGCACCGCTTTCTATGTCGCTCCGAAAAAATTCACTCAGGATATTCGAATGTATTGGGAACCCGGTGGAGACTATACGGTCAATCTGGATTACCGACACAAGGTCAATCCGTATTTTACGGTCGTGTCTGTCGTCCTCAATCCCACCGCGCGGGATCTGCGCTCTTCAATCGAAGATTACATGGATGTCATGGTCCCAAGTGACTATCGATTGCTGACCGAGCAGAATCTCGGAGAAGAGAGTCTTGCGCTTACGCGTGATATTACCCAGAGAGCCGACACCAATTATGATCGCGTTGCACTTATCGAATCATACCTCTCAGGGGCAAAATATCAATATACCAAAGATATTCCCTTGTTGAACCCTGTCCATCCCATTGACAGCTTTATCAACGATGTCAAATCTGGGCACTGCGAGCTGTTCGCAAGTTCTATGGCATTAATGGTACGCAGCCTGGGAATACCCACACGAGTCGTCAGCGGATACCGCGGCGGCACATGGGACGAAGATGACCAGAGTTATACGATTACAAACAATATGGCGCATCTATGGGTCGAAGTCTATTTTCCCGATTTCGGTTGGATTAATTTCGACCCCTCACCCGCCGTTTCGGACGTAGAGATTGGTAGATTGGAGAGAATTCAGAACGTACTGGCAAAGTACTCGTTGCAGGCGCGGATTCTATGGATGAACTACGTTGTCGGCTTCTCCCCCAACGACTCTTTCGTCCTGATGCGCGACAAGGCATTCAGACTTGTCGGCAATGTGTTTGCCTCGAATTCAGAAGAGGAAACCCCGGAGGCAAAAGTAAACATCTTCGAACGAATTCAGGGGCTGCTGTTCCTGCTGTTTCTACTTGCCGCTTTCGGACTCCTCGTCCTTCAAATCTACAGATTCATCCGCGGAACACCAAAACTCGTGCGTGTATCCCTGACTGCCGACCAGACCCGCGTGAAACGATTGTATATGCAGTTGATCAGCAAATTGGAAGGGATGGGCATCGCAAGCCAGAATCGAACTGCCGAAGAGCTTATGGCTCGCTTGAAGGAAGTGTCGGAATCGCAGCACTATGATCTGCAGAACTTTGTTCAGCAATACCACGATGTGCGCTTCGGTTCAAAGAAAATGACCACCAAGGAACTCGCGCATTATGGACATCTTATCCGGGGGTTGTGATCACAGAACATCTCGTACTATCGGTGCAGGAGAATTGCCACCCGGTTTTCGTCCCACAATGTTACGCCCAGATCCGGCTTCCCGTCTTGATCGAAATCCGCAGATGTCAATGCATGTGGACGCCCCTTCTTGAACGAATAGCTCTCCCGTCTGAACGATGCCATCGGTGCATCATCGGCACTCGAGTTGACCAGAAGTACCACCTTCTGCGCGAAAGAGCATGCCAGAGCAATATCTAACTTTCCATTTTGGTCTGTGTCAGCCAGATAAACATCGCGAATCCCAAATTCTAGCTTACGACGATCAGGAGCAAGCAGAATCTCCTGTGCAAGCGGAAATTGAAACCAGATGTCTTGATAAAAAATTACAACAGAGTCGTCCGAGTGGCTGTGTCCAACGACCAGATCCGCTCTTCCGTCCCCATTCATATCGCCAATTGCCAGCGAAGCAGGCAGTTTTCCGCGTGATACGAAACGGTTGACCTCCTCAAATTTCCCGTCGCCGATACCTTTGAGCAAAACGATTTCATGCGTGCGGTATGCAGCCACTGCGAGGTCCTTCTTCCCGTCCCCGTCGAAATCGTGAACTACCAGATCCCGTGGGCCGCCTCTGACACTCGTAATAATCGGATCATCGAAGTATTTTTCGAGATTGCCCGGAAAATAAGCGATGATGTCGCTGCTCCAACCAGTCACCACCGCATCACGATAACCGTCACTATCGAAATCCTCCACGACCAGTGACGTAAGTCCTGGCACCGTAAAAATGGGACTATCTACGCCGTCGCGGTGCTGTACATACTGTAACCCCTCGTCCGGAACACTAAAGTCAAGTGGTTCGAACAAGTTGTCCCCCAAGTTGCGAAGCAGTGTCAGATCGCGGTTTTTCGTCGCCATGAAATTCACTACGACCAAATCCTTGGCCTTACGCGCATCAATATTCGCGATTTCCACCGCATAGGGGCCGAATCCAGCTCTGAGCTGCGGAAGCGATACGTACTCCAGTGCATCCTCTGCCGTAAGATACGACAACTGATCTCCAGCCGGAATCTCTTCAGACGAATCAGAAAGGTTTCCGCGATTCGTCGTTACGATTTCCGGTATTCCGTCACCATTCAAATCGTCTGCTGCAATCGAAGTCGGGAACGGGCCCACTCGAAATGTTTTCGAATGAATTTTAAACTCATCTGAAAAGGAATCGCTGACTATCCACAGCACGGCAAATACAAAACAGAATGAACGTATCATACCGTCATCTCCCCTCGCGGTGCCGTCAGTCGAGCGGCCATCTTGAATGCGGCACAAAGGCTGTGCTCACGCGCCAAGTTCCTTCCCGCGATATCATAAGCGGTACCGTGATCGACAGATGTGCGGACAATCGGAATTCCAAGCGTCACGTTCACACCGTCATCCATCGAAGTCAGCTTAAGCGGAATATGACCCTGATCGTGGTACATGGCAATGATCATGTCAAACTCGCCTTCAAGACCGCGCTTGAAAAGCGTGTCAGGCGAATACGGTCCCGTACACAAGATGCCTTCCTCCTGACACTGACGAACCGCCGGCGCGATGACCTCAATTTCCTCGCGGCCGAAGGCCCCCGCCTCGCCGGCGTGCGGGTTGAGCCCTGCTACAGCGATGCCCTTCTCGAGCGCATTCATATCAACCAGCGCACGATGTCCGATGCGTATCGTTTCCATTATTCTGGATTGACTTACATAGTCTAGCGATTCCCGAAGCGACACATGATCGCTGAGGTGTACGATGCGGATTTCCTCGGTGAATAGGCACATCCGGTAGTCCGGACTATTGGTGGCCTCTGCAATAAAATCCGTGTGCCCCCGAACCGTATAGCCCGCTAAATGTATGCCCTCCTTATGGATAGGGCAGGTCACAATACCGTCAATCACACCCGTCACCGCAAGCTCTACAGCAGCAGAAAGCCACTCCATTGCGCCCCTGCCCGCATCAGCAGAAAGAATTCCCGCATCCCGCTTTGGCGCGGAAACACCCGTATTCAGAAATGACAGGTGGGTCGGCGTATCTGAGAGTGAATCCACGGAGTCAATTACACAAGGAGAAGGCCCCGTACCGGTTTCGACGCGTGCGCATTCATAAGCTTCAGGGCAGCCGAGAACAACAGGCGTTCCGAATTCCCACAACCGATCATCGGAAAACGCCTTCGCGATTACCTCTGGTCCAACACCATTGACGTCGCCCATGGTTATCCCTAAAATGGGTTTCACTCGCGAACTCCATATTTATCTGTGAACAGTGAAGATTAGTATAACAATCCAGCGATGATGACATCGAACTTCGATACCCACATCGCCTCACGCTCGCAGATTCGATGCCCCCGATAGAAGTGTCGGAAAGGAACCACGATGGAACCACCAAACAGCATGAACGAATCATGGAAAATCCAAAACGAAGTTTCCGCACTCGGCTTCGATTGGCCCGACATCAAAGGCGTTCTCATAAAAGTAAGAGAAGAGGTCGCGGAAATCGAAGACGCGCTGCTCAAAAATGACAAAACGCACGCACGCGAAGAGCTGGGCGATCTCTTTTTTGCAACAGTCAATCTCGCCCGGTTCCTGAATGTACATCCATGCGATGCAATGCAGTCCGCAAACGAAAAATTTCGCCGTCGATTCGCAAGTGTCGAAGAAATTATTTCCACACGAAACATCGACATGGAAAGTTGCAGTCTCGAAGAATTGGATGCCGTCTGGGACGAAGTAAAACGTGCCGAAAGTGATGAAAAAAAATAGCTTGACATGAGCGTCGAAATAAGGCACCATTTAGGCTTGTTGTTTTTTAGAACGGCCTTTATTATTAGGGGTGAAATGCACTGTGGAAAACATGTGAATAAGATGTGAAAGCATCGAATTCCGACGTTCTAAAAGACGATTTCGGGGGAGGTATCTTTCCTCGATTTGCATTCGTTTTTTAGCAGTTCAGGGTGACGCCATCGCATGAGTTTCGGAGTCCAATCAATCCCTAACTCTTTGCAGTGCAAGGTACTGGAACTTCAGCAAGAAGATACTCTTGATTTGAGCCATTCGAGATACCGCCGATGAAGTCCAAGTGTAGCGACGCGCATTTTTTACGCGAAAGCACATCGTCGGTGTGGATAAGTCATAGGAGAACCAATGACCAAACAAGTTGATCCATGGGTACAGGCTCAGGGGCACCTGCAAAATATACTCGACGAACACAGTTACAAAAACTGGTTCGCTCAAACACGCTTCAAATCCTACGATGCCGGTATGCTCACCATTCAAGTGCCAAGCCAGTTCTTCGCGAAATGGCTCCGCGATCACTATATGGATGCCGTCAGCCAATCCGTCAAACTTGTTCTCACAGATTTCAAAGATATCAAGTTCGTGCCCTCCATAGAATCCCCTGCTTCCAGAATCAGCGAGCCTCAAGCCATTGCAAAATCAGCACTTATCACGGATTCCCTCAAGAAACCGAGGCGCAAAGCCGGAACACTCACGGGATTCAATGACAGATATTCATTCGAAAGATTTATTGTCGGATCTGGAAATCGCTTCGCCTACGCAGCAGCAAAAGCCGTCGTAGAATCCCCCGCCCGCGCATATAATCCTCTATTCCTGTACGGACAGACCGGCCTTGGCAAAACGCACCTCATGCAGGCAATCGGACGCGAAGTCTACCGTCGCAAGCCAAACGCAAACGTTGTTTACATATCCTCCGAACAATTTACCAATCAGCTCATCGAAAGCATCGCAAAAAAATCCACACAGCGGTTTCGAGCAAAATACCGAAAAGTAGACTACCTCTTAATCGATGATATCCACTTTATCGCCGGAAAAGAAGCGACCCAGGAAGAATTCTTCCATACCTTCAACGAGTTGTTCGACATGCACAAACAGATCGTACTCTCCAGCGACCGCGGCCCAAAAGAAATCCAGGGTCTGGAAGAACGCCTCGTTTCACGATTCGAGTGGGGGCTCGTCACCGATATTCAGCCCCCCGATGTCGAAACCCGTATGGCCATTCTTCAAAACAAAGCCGCTGAAGACAACATTCATGTCGGACCGGATATCCTGCGCTACATAGCAAGTTGCGTCACAAGCAACATCCGCGAACTCGAAGGCGCATTGATCACCGTCGTCGCCTACGGAAAACTCACAGACCAACCCGTAAATATGGAACTGGCAGAGCAAGTACTCCATGACCTCATCGGCAGTGCCAAAATTAAGCCGATCTCCGTAGAAGGAATCCAGCGCACCGTCGGCGAACACTTCGACGTCCGAATCTCCGATTTACGCAGCCGAAGCAGACAGCGCCAAGTCTCCTACCCCCGACAGGTGGCGATGTTTCTATGCAAAGATCTCATTCCAAACCTGACCCTCAAAGAAATCGGCGAATCATTCGGCGGAAAAGACCACACAACCGTACTCTACGCCTGCCAGAAAATTAATGAAGAAAGAGAAGCCGACTCAACCACGCGCCAGCTTCTCGTGGATCTCGAAAAAGGCATTCGCGCCTGACCCCTGCATCCGCGTCAAGTAGTATGATACGATGTCAGCATGTCCCTCCTAAAAGTCATATATTTCCCCGATGATCCCCTCACCCAGAAAGCCGCTCCTGTCGAAACCTTCGATCAAACGTTGCACGAGCTCGCCCAGGACATGCTCGAAACCATGCACGAATACAAAGGCGTCGGGCTCGCCGCACCCCAGATAGGCCACGGCATACGCCTTTTCGTATTCCAGGAACCCGAAGGCCCCGAGATTTGCGTCGTGAATCCAAAAATCGTTACACAGGAAGGGCGCCAGAACGGCGAAGAAGGATGCCTCAGCATGCCCGAAATCTACGCCCAGGTCCCCAGGGCCACATTCATAACCGTAGAAGCGCAGGATATCGACGGGGAAAAAATCGAACTGGAAGCGGGTGACTTCCTCGCTCGGATCATCCAGCACGAATGCGACCACCTCGACGGAATCCTTTTTCCTGAGCGTCTCGATATTTTCACGCGTCAAGAGAAGCTCGAAGAATGGAACACCGTACGCGAACGCATGCTCGTAGAACAGATGGAGTCCTGAACCATGCTCCTAAACTCTCCCGCCGTTGAGCAGTTGATCGAAGCATTCCGGAGACTCCCGGGCGTCGGAAAACGGTCCGCTGAACGCATGGCAATGCACATTCTCAGTGCACCAGCCCAAGATGCCCAACTATTCTCCGAAGCCATCCAGCTCGCACGCGGACGCGTCATCCATTGTGGACAATGCCGAAATCTCGCAGAAGAAAATCCATGCCGAATCTGCACCGATCAAAAACGAAACCACAAACTTGTCTGCGTCGTCGAGCAGCCCACAGGCGCCATCGCCATCGAAAAGGGAGGCTCATATAAGGGAACCTACCACGTGCTCTACGGCGTGCTGAACCCCCTCGACGGCATTGGCCCCAACGAACTTCACTTCGACCACTTCTTCCAGCGAATCCAAAACGACGAAGTCACCGAAATCATCGTCGCGACGAACGCCACCGCCGAAGGCGAAGCAACCGCCATGTACATCTCCCGCCACTTCGCCGACTCAGAAGTCGCCGTAACCCGAATCGCCCACGGCGTACCCATGGGAGGCGGGCTCGAATTCACAGACAACGTGACCCTGAGCCACGCGCTCGACGGACGCACAAAAATTGGCTAACCGTCCGCCCCCCCATCGTCAAGAAAATAGTGCCCCACGAACTGCGTCGCCTGATCAATTGTATACCGGAATTCGATCGTCATCTCATTCCAATCGCTCCCACCCTCGACCTGAATTCCATGACTTTCCACCAGTCGCTTGCCCAGTTCCGTGAATCCCTCGTCGATGGCCCCCTTCATGTTCAAAACCCCAACCCGGTTCCGGGCAGCGGGAATAATATCCATATCAATCGAGATCGACATCACATCATCCTCTGAAACATCAGCATAAGCACGCAGCATAACCACAAACTGAATCGAACTCAGAAGTATATCCATATTCTCTTTACTGAACTTATAGTCAAATGCCGTCATCATTGAAGCCATGCTCAGATAAGCCTTCCCCGCCCGATTGTCAAACATCAGCTCCCAGAAATGATCACCCGATATCGATTTTGGCACCAACAAACCCGGTTCCCCCCACTGAAGAAATATCTGATCCAAAGCATCCACATCCGAAATTATACTAGCAGTTCCCAGCAACACGCCCCGTTGCGGAGAACTCAACCCGTCCGGCTCCCAGTCAATACGATTTTCCAGCGCGCTCAGAGAACTCAATGCATCCATGGAAACTACAGCGATTCCAAAACGCTTCAAAGACCCATAAACCGAGATATCCACCACACCCGTGGCCTCATCCTCCAACAACGCCACACCAAACTCATGCGGCATCGACGCCCTCAAAATCCACATCGGCACTGAATAATCGGACACCTCCCGCACCAGCGACTGAACAAAATGGGGCGCTTTCTCCGGCTGCACCACTATCACCACATTCGCATCTTGGGTAAGAGTGTTCCGGTAGATGTGCGGTGACGTGCGCACGGCGTTGAATCGCCATTCGGCGATCACGAGTGTCAGCAGCAGGAGAATTCCGATAAAACCGAACGAATATTTGACTTTTTTCGGCACACTAATCATGGACGGCTATAGTACGTGAAACACCCTCGGGACTGAAACTCTTTTCTGGGAATCTCGCGTTCGATACAAAGGACTAGCAGAACGGCTGCCTCGTCACAAATGTTGATGCACTTGAAATGATCATATAAGTGGACTATTATCGATTCGATGTATTTCGCAGTGAAAAGGGTATTAGTTATGAAATGTCCGTCTTGTCAGGTCTACATGCGATTATTGATGGGATGGTGCGTGTATGAGTGATGGAGAGTCGATTGGGGAGCCTGCTGAAAAGCCCGTACTTGAAATTAGTACATCCAGAATGTTTCCGCAGTGGCTGGCAGAGGCAGGGGCGAGCATTGCACTCACAACCTATCAGACGGGGAAGTTGTTTCTGATTGGTTTGCAGCCCAATGGCAAACTCTCCATTTTCGAGCGTACGCTTGAACGTGTGATGGGAATGCACGCAACGGCGCAGAGCCTGCACGTATCGACTCTGTATCAGATATGGCGCTTTGAGAACATGCTGGAAGCTGGTCAGTCTTTTGACGGTTATGATGCTGTGTACGTTCCGCGCGAGTCGCGGGTGACGGGAGACGTTGATGTACATGACATGTCGACCGATGGCGGTGGGCGGCTTGTATTTGTAAACACCTTATTCAACTGTATGGCGACCACGGATGACAAGCACAATTTCATTCCGCTCTGGAGGCCTCCCTGGATTTCGAAAATGGTACCCGAAGATCGCTGTCATCTGAACGGGCTGGCCATGCGCGACGGGGCACCGCGATATTGCACGGCAGTGAGTCGGTCGGATGTCACGGATGGCTGGCGGGACAAGCGTAAAGGCTCGGGTGTCGTCATTGACGTAGAATCGAACGAAATTGTGTGTGAGGGCTTGTCCATGCCGCATTCTCCACGTTGGTACAACGATACGCTCTGGCTGATCGACTCGGGTACGGGATTTTTTGGACGGGTCAATTTGGATACAGGTATTTTCGAGCCGTTGACGTTTCTTCCCGGCTTCGCGCGCGGGTTGACGTTCATCGGTGATCATGCGGTCGTTGGTTTATCCGACAGGCGTGAGAATCGGACGTTTCAGGATCTTGATCTCGAGGAGAACCTACGTGCGCGGGATACGGAAACGCGTTGCGGTCTTCACATCATCGATCTGAAAACGTTTGATGCTCCGCATTGGCTTCGTTTTAGCGGAATCGTAAAGGAACTATATGATGTGGGCGTTCTGCCCGGCGTGATTCGACCGATGGCAATCGGCTTTAAGTCTGAAGAGATAAGGCGTTATATCTCGCACCCGGATTGAGTAAGATTTCAGAGTTTTAGAATAGTCTATCGATGAGAGTCTGTATACTCGATTGATTCTCATGGTAGAAGGATTGGGTGAAGTTGTAGTAGTAGATCGCGGCTGTAGCGGCAATCCATGTAATTAGAATCCAGATCGTCCAGGCTGGACGTTGAACTTCTTGAGATTTTTCGTTGTCGGTTTTCTGCACTTCGTTATTCTGCATTACTATGGTTCTCTTCGAGTTTGTCGAGTCGGTTCGACAGGAGTGCGACTTCCTGTGCAAGAATGCGGTTACGCTCGATCTGCCTGGTGATGATGACGCTAAAGGCGAGAATAATTCCAAGGGTATATATAAACGACACCACATAGAGTGTCGTGAGAAGCTGAAAATGCAGACTCACAGTTAGCCATTCGATGATGGCTGTGAAAATACCGATAACGACACCAAGTACAGACGTTGCCAACCAAAGCAGCGCGTAGCGTTCTTTGAGTAGTTCGCGACGGACAAGTTCTATCACAAGCACGAACAGAACAATGCTCAGCACCAAGAGTGCGATTCTGTGAACAGGCTGTATACTGACCAATTCCAGTGTATCAGGATTCATCGTGACTCCGTTTTTTCTTCAAGGCTTTTGGCTTCCGCTATGGATACGCTGTCCGCCGGTCGATGGTTCTTGCTCTTGAAAGCGCCTATGAAAATCGCCAAACTAACCTTAATGAAGTAATAGGCAGCACGCCGACTATTGATGGAGCTTTCGCCGCCTTGGCGTGCCTGCATGTCAACGGGGATTTCAACCGCCTTCAGCCCACGTTTGTGCATGATGACGAGGGCTTCAGCCTCAGGGTAATCGTCGGGGTAAGGGCGGGCGAAAGTGCTGAAGACCGCCTGGTTCATTGCACGAAATCCAGACGTGGTGTCCGTCACGCCGTCGCCAACTACGGAGTCGACAATGCGCGACAGCAGGGACTTGCCAACGCGTCGGAAGAACGACGGAACATAGTCCGTATCCGCGACATACCGCGATCCGATGACCATGTCACCTTTGCCATCGATCACCCCCTGCACGATGATCGAGAGCTGATGCACTGGGTGCTGGCCGTCTGCATCGCATTGCACCGCGATGTCATATCCGTTTTGGACGGCATATTTATAGCCGGTCTGAACCGTACTGCCGATCCCCATATTGAACGGGAGTTGAATGAGATTTACGCCTTCGTGTTGCTTTACAACCTCGACGGTATTGTCGGTCGATCAGTCATTAACTACGAGTACGTCGTACTCCGGTGTTTGTTCGCGGAGTGCCGTGAGTACATCGGAGATCGCTTCCGATTCATTGAACGCCGCTGTTTTCTGCTGGAGCGACGGCGTAGGTTATGTTTTCGACTGAAGCCGCTTTTGAAATTTGCTTCTCGCTTGCGTCAGTCGCGATGACCTGGTCGAAGTGATTCGCAAGCGCGATGGCTGCCTGACCGTTTCCCGTTGCGCAATCCCACGCTTGTTTCGTTGAGGGTACGATCATCGAAAGATGATCGAAGAGCGAGTCCGGGTAGTCGGGGCGATAGAGGCTGTAGTCGTCCGCACTCGCGGAAAAGTGATCCTTAAAATCGTCAGCCATCGATCACCCTCCTTTGACAGGGAGTCCCATGGCTTCTTTCAACGTCAGTATTTTTCCAATATGCAAACCTTCGTGGAAGCAATGAAACGCGATGGCTTCCTCGACGGATGCGATGTTGTCTTCGGGAACGATCTGCAGTGCCTTGTATACTTTGAAGATTTCGTTCTGATAGTCGAATTCGATTTGTTTGGCCAGTTCGACGAATCGGTCAACGACAGTTTGTACATCGGGGCTCTCTTTCCAGTCCCGTGCAGAGGTGTCTTTTCCGAAGAGAGCGAGGTAGCCTTCCGGGATTGGGAGGGGGTGTCCGCTGAAGACGTAGGTCAGTCTTGAAATCGAGCAGAGGAGATGTCCCACGTTCCAAAGGATGTTGTCTTCGCGGCCTTCGGGGATATAAACCATTTGCTCGTCGGTGAGGCCTTCGAGCTCGCGCATCATATGGAATCGGGTAATGCGGAATGTTTTGAATGGGGGGGGCAGGTTCAAGGGTACGTCTCCTGAACGGTTATGGTTACAACGGTGATTGTATCAAAGTAGTCCCTGGATACTACGCGAGTTCGTTGCATTGGAAGGTCAGAGCGTTACAACTCTTGTGGATCAAGCAAGCAACGAATGGCTAGACAGTACTCTGATTACGCTAGGCGAGTGCATCTTTGCAATATTGTGCGCAACGGCCTACTTCTTTGGCTGCGTCGGAGTCTGCTGGGATTTTGTATTCTACTTCTATGTCGCCGGTTATTTTTAGTTTGTTCTTTTTGATGAATTGGAGGACTTCGGCGATGGGTGTGTCGCCTTCGCCCCAGGGCATGTTGGGGCCGTCGTTCTTTTTTCGGTCTTTGAGGTGGAGGCTGAGGATCCTCTTGTGGTGCTTTTCGATGAGGGGGATGGGGGATACGCCGGTACCTGCGACGAAGTGTCCGATATCCAGATTGATGCCGAGGTATTTTCCGTAGGACAACATGTCGCCGTCGTAGGTGTCTGGTTCGATTTGCGTGTGGTTGTGGAAGGCGATTATGATCTTGTGTTTGTCGGCGAGGGGGCCGAGTTTTCTGGCGATAGGCTTGGACATTTCGCGGGTGATGCCTTTTGCGCCGAGGGCTTTGGCGGCGCGGAAGTAGTAGTTGATTTGTTCGTCTGACATGTTGCGGTCTCCGATGTTGCCGAATTTTACGATGTGGATGTTGACACCTGCTTCTTTGTACATTTTGCGCAGAGCTTTGTATCCGTCCATGGGGGCGTCGATGCCTGTTTCGGGCGTATGTCTCTTCGCGAATTCTTCGGCGGGACCGCCCATCAACTCTACGGAGCTTAGACCATTTTGAACGAGGTATCCGAGGAGGTCTTCGGCGCTGCTGGGCATCGAGCGGTAGCTGTAGGTTATCGCGCCGATCTGGACACCGTTGAAATTGGAGTTCGGTTTCCCGTCATTGGCAGCGTAGAGTTGTCGCGGGAACAAGGTTGTTGCTGCGACGCTGACTGCGCCGCCTACAAAGGAACGTCTTGAAATCGTTGCCCTGCGTTCTTGCATTGGATGTCTCCTCGATTATGAATTCATATAGAATAAAAAAGGGCGACCACATAGGGTCGCCCCGACGGGGGAATAGATCTAGCTTACGCCAAGGAGGCGTCTCATGGTGATGAGGTTTCCGTGGTGAACGGATTCGTGGATGAGGACGAAGCCCAGCGCATCTTCGATACTGTCGAGCGTCATTCCTGGCCCGAGCTCGGTGGGTTTGAAGTTATCGAATATCCCGGCCGTGTAGTCGCCAACGATTTTATCCATGATGCCGTTGAAATTCCCGGTCACTTCTTCTATGGAGGGGGCCTCGGCCCAATCGGACGGTTTCGTGCCACCTTTGAAGAGGTCACCGTAGTTCTCGGGCGAGGGGCTCTCGAGGCCAGAGTTGCCGTATGTCATGCCGCAGTGTGAATGATACAGGTGTCCCAGATTCCACAGGATGTTGTTTTCGAGTCCTTCGGGGACAGTGGTTAGTTGCTCATCGGTGAGACCATTGGTGTGCATGGTCATGTAGCCACGGCAGGTCATTAGTGCTTTCACAAGTTCTTCTTTTGACATTTGTTTCCTTTCGGTATGGTTCAGTTTTTACATATAAGGCATAGACGGGACTTTTCCCGCGAGCCGGGTGTATACGGTCAGGGCGCCGCGATGGTGCGCGGTGTGTTCAGGTATTCCGCCCAGCACGAGCACTTTCGGTGTCGAGCCCATGACCGAGCTTTCAGGTGTAAGCTCAGCCAGTTCTTCTTCGGATTTCGAGCCGACAGTTTCCACCACGTTGTCGTACGAACGCTGCAGCCAGTCGCGTGCTTCACTGAGCGACGTAACTTTCATGATTTCCTTGGCGGATTCTTCGAAGTCCATATTGAAGCCGTCGCCAAACACGCCTTCCAGGAACCAGTCCGCAGTCTGGGCGATGTGCGCAATTTGCTGAGCCGCAGTCATCATGCCCTCAACTGGAGTAATACCTGAATCTTCCTCAGTAAGCACGTCGGTCGACTTGTCGAGAAACGTTTTACTGGCAAATACCTGATTGATGAGTTCTTGCTTTGTCATCGCGTTTCCTCCCAGATTCGTTAGACGATGGATTTTTAGTGTAACATCTGAATGTTCAGCGTACTGAATATATTCAATCAATTACTCCGCTGAGATCACAGGCAGCGTCAGCGCTGACGGATATCGACTGTTATGATAAATTGTGTTGCGGGCAACCCGCGGCGGAATTGTGTTTTCGCCAGCGGTTTCACCCGTGTTCGTGTTCACTTCGAAGCGCGGGAAATTACTTGAGCTGACATGAATTCCGATTCGATGGCCCTTTTCGAACACGATCGCCGTACTCCACAGGTCAATATTCATTCGCTCCGGTTTGTTGGGAGTCATCATTTTTTCATCGCCCGGTTCCCGACCATGACGAAAACGAGCACGTATCGGGTTGTCCATGATGATGGCCTCGTAACCGTCAGGATAAATATCCACGAGCTTGACCATGAAATCTGTATCGAGCCCATCGGTCGCGGCGTAAAGTTCCATGTCGATCTTTCCAGTAACAATCAGATCCTCAGCCAAAGGTTTTGTCTCGAATCGAAGATAGTCGTCCCGATTTCCGATGTAGCGCTGATCCATGGGGCCTTTTTCGATACGTAGATTTGCTCCACCAACCGTCGGTATTGTGTTCTCCGGGTCGTGATCGTAGGACGACTTTCCCTTTAGCGAAGTCGGTTTGCTAGTGCTGACCGCGAAACCTTCGTGCAGATAGAACTTCGTGGGTGTACTTTCAGGAGGCCATGAGTCAGTGTGCAGCAATTGATTGTTCTCCGACGGAGAACCCTGTTTTGCTGACCCCATCAGAAAATAGTTGATAGGAGGCTCGTCCATGATGCCGGTGTCGATTCCCCTCAACCAGTAGTCGAACCAGCGGATTTCCTCATTCGCTTTTACGCCGCCAAGACCCAGATCGCCGGGATAGGCCAGTTTGCCGGATATCCTTCCGTGACCAAACGCGCCCATCCAGAGTTTCTGATTGCCGCGTGCACCCTCGGCTCCCTGTTCCTGCAGATACT
>DTSJ01000014.1 GCA_012965445.1 Candidatus Hydrogenedentota bacterium | reverse complement strand
TTTTGGCCGAGCCGCCTTCGGTACCACAGCCGGGACGCGTGTGCTGATTACCGGTGTCTTCAACGGCCTCGCCCCGTGGATCACTGGCATGATTGCCGATGCAACGGGGTCCTACCTCATCCCCTTCATGTCACTTGGAGTCTTGTGCGGCTGCGGCGCATTTGCAGTATCCTTATGCAGACATCCGGGCCCCCCGCCTTCAATCGAGGAAGCAAACGCCGAAGCGATTGCCGCCTGACCCGGTATAAAATCTGAACCGCCGTGTGCTAGAGTATCCTGATGCAAACGATCAAGCCCGGCATTCTGCTGATTAACACGGGAACCCCTGACTCCCCCGAAGTACCGGATGTGCGCCGATATTTGCGCCAGTTCCTCTCCGACTACCGCGTGATCGACATGTACCCCGTTGCCAGATGGCTCCTCCTCAATCTGGTCATTCTGCCCACGCGACCCAAAGAGTCCTCTCACGCCTACAAGAAAATCTGGACTGATCGCGGCTCGCCCCTGATTTTTCATTCGGAAGACTTTCGTGACGGACTACGCGCCAAACTTCCCGATTCCCTCGTCGAAATCGGCATGGCATACGGAAATCCCTCCATTCCAGACTCCGTCGATTCCCTGCTAAAACAAGGGGCAACCCGAATCATTCTAGTCCCCATGTTTCCCCAGTATGCCTCCGCGACCGTAGGCGGCGTATTGGAAGTATCCTACAAGACCATCAGCCAGAAAATGAACGTTCCCACCGTCACGACCGTGTCCCCATTCTATAACCATCCCGCTTTCCTCGATGCCTGGGCGAGTATCACGAAGCCAAAACTCGATGACTTCGCGCCGGATCACGTCTTATTCAGCTACCACGGCCTGCCGGAACGCCACATCAAAAACTGCGACCCCACGAGCGCACATTGCCTGCAAAAAGGCGATTGCTGCGAGCATTACCTGGATGCGAATCCAGACTGTTACAAGGCGCAATGCTTCGCAACAACGAAGGGACTTGTCGAGCGCCTCGGACTCGAAGAAGGTGATTATACACTGGCTTTCCAGTCCAAACTCGGAAGAGACCCTTGGATCACACCTGCGACGGATGCAACTGTTGAAGCACTCGCGCAGAAGGGCGTGAAAAAACTCGCGGTTCTCTCCCCGGCGTTCGTAGCCGACTGCATTGAAACAATCGAAGAACTCGGAATGCAGGCAAAAGACAGCTTTCTCGACAATGGCGGAGAGGAGTTAAATCTGCTGAGTTCTCTCAACGGGGAAGGTGAGTGGGTGGAAGCCTTCGCGAATATACTTCAGGAAAATCTGTAGCCAGCGTATCAGCCCTTGATGTTCAAAACCGATGAGCCGTGCGGATTTATGACCGGCTTTTCAGGCGGCAGCACTTCGTCTTCAGCGACCTGCTGAAACACGTCTTCCCAGGTATCGCGCAGCACCGTCATAAGGCCAACACACTCATCAATGAGACCCGCACCCTTTTTCATGTTCGCCTGCACGGCGCTCGTCAATTTAAACACGTCAAGAAAATTACTCGTCCCGTTTGCGAATGAAATTGAGCGGCTTCCAAGGTTATCCGAGACAACCCGAAGCCCGTCAGTCGTCGGATCATAGCTCGCCGTCACGCCCGCGTCAGACGTATTGATGCGTTCAATCACATCGCTCAAGCCGTCCACCGCCGGATCGACAGTAATCGACACGCCATTGATCAGAAAATTACCGCCGCCTATTACCCCGGCAGAATAAGACTGTTGATTCAGAATCCTGCCCTGGTTAATGGATCCGATTCCTACCGAAGAGATCACTTCGGTCGTGCCGCCGCCGTTCGTAAACTGGGTAGTATTCTCCACGTTGATCAGGTCCAGGAAATTACTCGTATCGCCCGTCGCTCCGAAATTGATTATACTGGTATCGCCCGGAGCCGTGTTCGTCATCGTGACCTTACCGCTTACCGCGTCATAGGTCCCAGATACTCCAATGCCCGCACCGTTTATCGCGGCGAGGGCATCGTTCAGAGAGGATGCACTGAAATCGAACTGGGTTCCGTTTACGGAGAATGTGCCAGACGTAACTTCGTGATTCACGCCGCTGGTGGCGAAAGCTACTGCCGGATTGATCGATGCGCCAATGGAACCACCGCTCGTGGCCACCGTAGCGCTCGCAAGCCGGGTCACATTGATCGAAAACGCCCCGGAGGTGGGATTTGAGCCAGATGCTGCGGACGTGGCGATCGCGACATCGCTCGTGTCAATCTGAAACTGATTAAAATCGATTCCGAAGCGAAAGTCCTGTACCTTCGAGCGAAGTGACAATAACTGGGTTCGCAGATCCTTGATAGCATCCCGTTGTTCCTCGAGCGCGGCAATTCGCCGCTGCATTCGGAGAATCGGCTGCCGTTCGATCTGCATCAATTGCGCAATCAGGCTGCCGGTATCAATATCGGTTATCAATCCCCCTGCGCTGAAGCCTCCGGCCATCCCTGACTCCTCGATTTGTCACTAACACAATGTATTTCAGGGGTTTACGACAAAACCAGTATGGTATCGCTCATCCCTTACACCGTTATATCGACTCGAAGAGGCCCAACCTTTAGAGGATAATGGAATCAATTGCGTACATATGACATGAGAAAGGCCCCGGCATCGCTGAGATGCCGGGGCCTATGGTCTTAACGATCTAAATACTTATACGATAGAACTGAGGCTCATGATCGGCATGAACAGGGCTATAATGATTCCACCGACGATAATTCCCATAAACACCATAACGACCGGTTCAAGCAGTGATGTCAACTGATCAACCAATGCGTTCACTTCGGAATCATAGAACTCTTGAATCTTGAAGAGCATGATCTCCATAGCGCCAGTTTTCTCGCCAACACCTATCATACGCGTCACCATCGTCGGGAACTCGCCGCTTCGCGCAAGGGGATCCGCCAAAGATTCACCATTCCGTACGCCGTCAGCGGCCTCTCTTATTGCTTTCGAAAATACCAGGTTTCCTGCGGTCGACTCTACGATTTCCAGGGCCTGCAACAGGGGAACTCCACTACGGGTAAGCGTTGCCAGGGTTCCCGTAAAGCGACCGACAGCAACCTTCCTCATGAGCAATCCAAATATTGGAATCCGCAACTTAATTTTGTCCAGATTGAATCGTCCGGAATCGGTTTCGTTGTATGCGCGCAATCCGATGACTCCCGCAATCACACCCGCTATCACAATTAAGATTTGCGGACTCAGAAGGACATCACTTATGGTAATCAACAGCTGCGTAGATGCAGGCAACTTCGCGTTCATGTCCGAGAATATCGTTGCGAATCGCGGCACAACAAATATGATCAATCCGAGCGCTATCAAAATCACGATTGCGAATGCCACAACCGGGTAAGTCATCGCACCTTTAATCTTACGTTTCAGCTCCGCCGACGCTTCCATGAAATCCGCCAGCTGAACCAACACGTTGTCTAATTCGCCACTCGCCTCGCCTGAACGCACCATGCTTACGAACAACTCTGGAAAGACTCTTGGGAAAGCACGGATTGCATCAGAAAACGTTTCTCCGCCTTCAACCGCCGATGCAATGTCGTTAATGGCCTTTGCGAAAACTTCAGACTCGGTCTGCTCGGCCAGAATATCCAGACTCTGCAACAGGGGAAGACCAGCATTCACCATTACCGCCAGCTGACGAGTGAATATCAACACATCTTGAGTCTTCACCCTCTGAGCGAATAATGACTTAAGTCCGCCCGCGCCCTTCTCTTTGACTGTAGTGGTGTCTACCGTCAGACCGCGGCTCTTCAGCATGTCAGCCAGATCGCCCCGGCTATTCGCTGTAAGCGTACCCTTCTGCTTAGTACCATCACGCCCACGGGCGACGTATTTGTAATCCGGCATATTGATGTTTCCTTCCACTCTCAACGACGAAACCCATCTGTTCATCGCATTGTAACGCTGAATCGATTAAATCACAAACTTTTTTCAGTATTGACGGCCTTTATACCTGAGGCCTCCTGTCAGAGTGCTTTTCCGCCCTCAGAATACGGAGAATTGATGCCTTCATGCCCCGCAGGATGCGCCCTCTCATGGGATACAGGCTCGATATGGGTCGTAATCTGTACGCTGTAATCTGTAAACAGCTCTTGAATGTCCCGCTCCACCAAAGTCGCCCGCCGATGGGCCTCCGCATTTTCCATAATGTCCGGCAGCAGAAAGTGAACTTCAATCCACATAATCGAGTTTGTCGCCCGATGCCGCAGCTGATGAAAACCACTCAGCGTCTCGTCGGCAACCGCCCGATTCAAACAATCCAACAGCGTCTCTGTATGTTCTGCGTCAACCTCATCCAGCAAGCCGTGTACTGCCCGGCGAATCAGCGCCAGCGCGCTCACCAGGATATTCATACCCACGACCACCGCCATCAGAGGATCCAGCCAGGTAATTCCCGTCGCGTACACTAGCCCAACACCAATGACTACGCCCGCACTCGTCCACATATCCGTCAGCACATGCTTACCATTCGCGATAAGGATCAATTGATTCGTCTTTTTCCCCGCGCGAACCAAGAAAACGCCCAAGCTCAGGTTTACCAGCGCAAGCACTGCCGTAATTGCTAAACCGACGTCCAGCTGACGAAGTTCAACGCCGCGAATCAGACCATCGATCCCGACACCAATGACCACCAGCGAAGCGACGAGAATAAGCGCCCCTTCGAATCCCGCGGAGAAGTAGGCTATTTTTCCGTGTCCATACGGATGGTTTGCGTCGGCTGGCCGCATGGAATACCATAGACTGAATCCAGCCAGAGCCGTCGCGATAATGTGTATGACCGATTCAGCAGCATCAGAGAGAATCGCGGCGCTGCCAGTTATGTAGTAGGCCGTGCATTTTCCCACTAACATAAAGACCGCGACCACCAGACTCGAAGTCATCGCTATTTTAGATAACCGTGTTGACGAATCACTCACAAACCGATCCCCGCGCCGTTGTTCCAATACTTATTAAACCAACTCTTTCAACCCATCGTCAATGTTCGTATGCTCGAATTCGAAGCCCCTCTCCAGCAGCTTCTCCGGTATCACGCATGCACCGTTCAACAGCAACAGTTCCCCCATCTCCCCCAATACCATTCGAATCACAAACCCCGGAATCGTAAACGGCGCATAGCGGTGAAGACTCTTCGCCAGAGAGCGCGTAAATTCGACGTTCCGTACCGGATTCGGTGCAGTCACGTTTACGGCTCCAGAAACACCCTCATCCTCAATCGCGAAAATGATTGCACGCACAACATCGCTCAATCCCACCCAGCTCATCCACTGACGACCGCTGCCCAGCTTCCCACCGAGTCCCAGGCGAAACGGCAAGAGCATCTTCGCAAGCGCACCGCCCTCACGACTCAGCACAATCCCTAACCGGAGATGTACTACGCGAACGTCTGTTCCCGACAAGGAACCGGCGGCTCCCTCCCAGTCCCGGCATACCTCAGCAAGAAAATCATCGCCGACCCCACTCGATTCGTCCAACCGGGTATCTCCATGTTCGATTCCGTAACAACCAATCGCCGATGCGCATACGAACACCCCAGGTGGCGATACCGATTTCGCCAGCGCATCCGAAAGCACTCTCACCGAATCAACGCGGCTTTCCAGAATCCGCTTTCTCTTTGACGGACTCCAGCGCGAATCTGCAATTTCCTCGCCTGAAAGACATACCACGGCGTCAAAACCCGTCAAATCGTCCGCGTTCAATACTCCTGTCGCCGGGTCCCAGGCAATCTCATCCGACTCCCGGGCATCGCGTCGCACCAGGCGGCAAACTTCATGCCTGCCGTCCGAGAGCGACTGTGTCAACGCTCGCCCGATAAGCCCTGATGCCCCAGCAACGAGAATATTCATATCTAAATAAGGCCCTTTCCGCGAATCAGATGCAACTTTATCACACCGAATCAGATTAAGCCCCAAGTATGTTGGAGTGAAGCACAAACGATCGATTTTGCTTGATACTTAACAATATCGTATGATTCGATTCAGTATCTAACAAAAGGAGTCTATATGGGTCTGCAAGACGAACTAGG
>DTSJ01000013.1 GCA_012965445.1 Candidatus Hydrogenedentota bacterium | reverse complement strand
GCAGGTTTACTTGGGCCTTAGCGTCGAATCATCCAGACTACCCCTCCGAGCAGCAAGACTATCGGAAGCAGCAGCAGCGCAATCCCCATCGACTGCTCTTCGCCGACCACTTCCTTACCCGGAATTCCAATCAATGTCGTTAAACTATAGTCCATACCTAGAGGTCCTGGATAAATCATCTCCACAAAATACGCAGTGAACCCTTCCTCCGGCACCGGGACGTTACCTGCATAGACATTTTCTCCGCTGTTCGGCACTGGCGAGCTCTTCCACGCACCGCCTATAGTCTTCAGGCGAAAGTCCATCGTGGGCGCGGTGGCTGTCCACAGTCTGACTTGCTTCGGGCGCGTCTGTGCAGTCACTTCGAAGGAACCATTTTTCTTGAACTCCCAGTCGAAGTCTGGCAGCGCGTTACCGTTTATGACGGAGTAATAGAAATTTGCCAATGCGGTAATTGAAGGCATCGAACTGTCGATCCCGTGATCAGCATTCGGCTCATAACGGATATACTTCGGCCCCTTCAACTCCTGGAAATACAGATTCGCCGAGTCGACAGTCCAATATTGGTCGCCCGCTCCAAGCATGACTAACTTCGGCATCGTCAATGCATCGCGATATTCGAAAGGATCAACGATCTTAAGCAGCGCCTGCCCTTCGGCAGTGTTGATCTTGTCCTGAATTCCGAACTGCGTGTAGTCTTGAGTCGCCTCGGTATACCGCCCATAGTATTCCATCGTCTGCGCCATCTGCTCATCCAGATTCAGCATATCAATGACCAAAGGGGCAATCGCTTTTACCCGGTCGTCTATAGCAGCCGTCAGCCAGGTAGTCCAGCCGCGCTTCGACGCGCCGACCAGCACGAATGACTCCAGCACTTGACGCTTCGACGCTTGTTCATCCATAAACTTCTGTACGGCATCCATCGCTCGCACCGTACTTTTCACCATCGGAACCAGCAACGGCCAAGTCGGATCGCCCGTGGTCATGAACTTGTCGTAAGAGTAGGCGATGATCGCATCTTCGTTGCGCGTCTCCGTTTCATCACTGAACTGAACTGGTTCATTGGGGATGCCCTGCAATTCAACGACGACCGACCTGGTCTGCTTGGCAATCGTCACCATAATTTCGTCCGGATCATTCGGTATCTTGTCATGGTTGTTATTCCCGCCTGAAATGACCAGCAATGCAGAATCAAATGCTACATTATCAGGACGAATAATCGTGACCCAGTGCTTCCATAGGTGCGGCGTAACCTCGCCTTCCTTCCAGGACTGCGCAGTCAGATCCAGTACATAGCGTGTATATCCCGATCCCACAACTTCCCTCGCAAGACTAAACGAGTAGTTCGAATCAGGCTCATCCACATAGTCTTTGAGCGGGCCGGCAAACGAATCCGATCCTGGAGTAGCTACGAGCGATAAGAGGAGTAATCCAGCAAATGAAAGCGGGTACGAAATGTTCAGATTCATTGTATCTCCCTGCGTGGTTAAGAATGAATTCTATGGTAACCAATTAACCGATGGATCACAAACGAAACACAAGCGCACGAACAGAGTATCAGTTTCTGACGTATCCCAGCGCCTCTATCTCCTCCTTCAACTCATCCGATACTTCCCCGCCGACGACCGTCTCAATCGATGCCCACCGCTCAACATACTCTCGACCAGCTTCGATTAAGTGCTCAATAGGGTATTCCTTGGTATACAAATTGCTCAGTTCGTCGAGATCTTTCGTATGGTCATAGACCTCAAAATCAGAAAACTTGCGCGTCACTGGATCGACTTTACAGATCAATTTCTCGTCGCCGATACGCACACTGATCCTGTCCGCAGCGAGCGTCTGAGCGTAGGAGTTCTCTTTCGACGGAAAATCGACGCTGTTCAATCCCGGCAGCAGTGATCGTCCATGCAGGACCTGAGGCATATTGAGATCGAAAATCTCCACGGGCGTCGGATACACGTCAACCATTTCCACCAGCGCGTCAATCCGTTTCGGTTTCACACCCATTGATTCGGGCACATAGATTATCAGCGGAACATGCAGCAGCTCTTCGTATAGAAAAAATCCGTGTCCCGGGCGACCGTGCTCCATAAATGCTTCGCCGTGATCGGATGCAACTATGACGATTGTATTTTCAAGGATACTGTACTGCGCCAAATACCCGAACAATTGTCCAACGAGATAGTCCACGTAGGAAAGATGACCGTCATAGCTGTCTTTCAGATAATCGACCGCGTATTCGGACAGATCTCGACCTTGAACCCGAAGTCCGTTCCAAAGTCCTCTCTCCTGCGTCTCGGTCGCCGTTTCTGCTTCCTCGGCATCCATGAACTGCGTACCCTAGGGCTTCGGAGCCAGATAGGGTTCGTGTGGTCGTAGAACGTGTAGATAGGAAAACCACGGAGAATTGCCCGCTTCCATAATTGACTCCGTAGCGTCTGCAAACATCGACGTAGTCGATGAGTGATCGCGAAAACTGGACCGCGCCTCATCAAGCGCCGGATAATGTTTAAATTGATCGAAGCCGCTTCCGAATCCCAATTCTTCACTTATATACGGGTTTTCTGAATAGCCAAAGGTCTTGAATCCGTCGGCCTGAAACGCCTGCGCCAAGGTAAAATCGTTCTCTCGCACCTGCAGATACTCCGAGGCGGACGAGCGTTTCGGAATCGGATACTGGCCTGTCAAGAACGACCAGGTAGAACCCAACGTGGAAGGGGCCTGACTATACGCGTTCTCGAACACGACCGCACGGCTCGCCAGTGCGTCAATCTGGGGCGTAGTGGGACGGCTATAACCCCATGCTCCGACATGCTTCGCGGCAGTTGTGTCCAAGACAATGAAGAGGCAATTGAGCCTGCGCGGGTCGCTTTCTTCGCCACTTTTCGTTTGGAGAGACTCGACAACATTGGCAGAATTGTCCGATCCCGAACACGACGCAATGATCAGGCGCATTCCAAATGCGACAGCATTTCGCCCCGTCCCCACCCGAATCGCTCTATAGTCGACTCCCACTTTCATGCCTCCACATCCTCTCACAAAATACAATCACGCAAGGACTTGTCGCCCGATTCACACCCGTTTTTTCACTCACTTATTGCAGTATGCCCCGAAATTCAGCATAATATCCATACTTTTCTCAAAAAAGGAGCTGGAACAATGAAATCACGCCTGTTGAAATCACTTTCACTACTCGGAGTAAGCCTCATTTGTGTCATCGGATGCTCCAGCTCAACCGAATCGGGAGACTCAGACGCCGTGGAATCAGGACTCTTAGTATCGACCAGTGATTGGGGGAAATCTCCGTCGGGAGAAACCGTAAAAGCCTTCACCCTCACCAACGAAAACGGAATCAAAGCTGTCGTCATTGAATTCGGTGGAATACTGCACTCGCTTGAACTGCCCGACAAAAACGGCAACACCGTGGATGTACTATTGGGTTGCGCTGATGTCGAGGGATACAACACGGACAGCCCGTTTTTCGGTGCGTCTACCGGACGCTATGCCAACCGGATCGCGAATGGAAAATTCACGCTGGATGGCACCGAATACACGCTCGCGAAAAACGACGGGGACGCGCATCATCTTCACGGAGGCGATGTTGGATACAACAAGGTTATGTGGAAAGGTGAGTCCTTTCGAACCGATGACGAAGTCGGCGTAAAACTTACCTACCTCAGCAAGGATATGGAAGAAGGCTACCCCGGCAATCTGAACAATACCGTCGTCTACTCTCTCAATAACGACGACGAACTCAAAGTCTACTTTGAAGCGACGACCGACAAACCCACTGTCATCAACTTGACCAATCATGCGTACTACAACCTTTCAGGCCACGACAGCGGTACAATTCTCGATCATGAGTTGACTATCCACGCGAAGAACTATACGCCCACGGACGACGCATTTATCACGACAGGAGCTATCGATCCCGTCGCCGGACAACCAGTCGATTTTACCTCTCCCAAAGCTATCGGCAAAGACATCGCGCAAATCTCAGGCGATCCGGGCGGATACGATCACAATTTCGTCCTCGATCACCAGGGCAGGGAGCTTGGCCATGCAGCGACTGTCACCGACCCTAAATCCGGCCGCACCATGGAAATCTGGAACGACGAACCCGGAATCCAGTTCTATACCGGCAACTTCCTGGCCGGAGAATTCGCCGGAAAAGACGGATTCGTTTACCAGAAAAACGGCGGCTTCTGCCTTGAGTCACAGGTCTATCCGGACTCTCCGAATCATCCGGATTTTCCAAGTCCAATCCTGCGACCCGGCGAGACCTACAAACACACGATCATTATGAAATTCAGCGCGAAATAGAAAACGAAAACCAATGCGGAGCTATTAACAAGTGTCAAACAAATTCGACCTAACCAACAAAGTAGTCTTCATCAGCGGTAGCTCAACCGGCTTGGGAAAATCCATGGCCATGGAATTTGGCGCGGCTGGCGCGAAAGTTGCCCTGAACTACGCGAATAACGAAGCCCGCGCAAACGAAACCTTCGCCGCGTTCAAAGAGGCCGGATACGAAGGCATCCTTACTAAAGGAAGCGCCATCGATGAAGCAGACGTGAATCGCGTCATTCAGGAGACGAAAGACCAGCTTGGCCCGATTGATGTCGTCATCATAAATGCCACGCCTGATCAACCTCAGAAACCCATCGAAATGTATGACTGGGACTTTTACCAGTCCATGCTCGATTTTTTTATCAAGAGCCCCTTTTTGTTGACTCGCGCTGTTGTCGCGGACATGAAACAACGCAGGTCGGGACGTATCATCAATATTGGCTCGGAAGTTTTCGAGGAGGGTGTACCCAACTTCACGGCCTACGTCTCCGCCAAAGGCGGGCAAAACGGGTTCACGCGCAGCCTCGCGAAAGAACTCGCGCCTTGGGGCATTACCGTGAATACAATAGCACCGGCATGGATTCCCGTAGAGCGTCACGAAAAGGATCCTCAAGAATTAAAAGACGGATACCTGGCCGATTTGCCATCAAGACGCTGGGGCGTACCCAAGGAAGTGGCTGACACTGCTATCTTCCTCGCCTCGGATGAATCATCTTACGTATCAGGACAAAACATCGCAGTCAACGGCGCCCACACCGTTTCATAATAAGGAGAACATCATGAAAAAAATTATTGCATCACTCGTTATCACCGCCGTCACACTCACAGGATGCGGCGGATCAGACGGCTACTACTCCTCCAGCGGTACCGAATATGACATTAACATAGCCTACGTCACGAACGGCATAGATCCCTTCTGGACCATCGCAGAAGCAGGCGCATTGGCCGGTGCAAAAGAATTCAAAGTAAACGTAGAGGTCCTCATGCCCGCCAAAGGCATCGGGGACCAGAAACGATTGATCGAAACACTTCTCGCAAACGATATCGACGGCATCGCCGTAAGCCCCATCGACGCCGCCAACCAGGTATCTTTCCTGAATGAAGCCGCAGAGCGGACTATCCTCATCACACAAGACTCCGACGCCCCCGAGTCTGCTCGTCTCTGCTTCATCGGTATGGACAATTACAAAGCAGGACGCGAAGCAGGAAAAATGGTCAAAGCCACACTCCCGGACGGAGGAAATATCGTCATCTATGTCGGGCGCCTCGAGCAGCTCAACGCCCAGCAGCGCCGCCAGGGAGTAATCGACGAACTCCTTGATCGCCCCATGGCTGACCTAAACTTCCGCGATTTCGATCCAAACAACGCCCCCATCGTCGGCGACAGATTCACCGTCCTCGCCACCATGACCGACAATTTCGATTACGCAAAAGCCAAATCGAACGCTGAAGACAGCATGGCTTCCCACGAAAACCTCAAAGGTATGGTCGGACTCTTCGCCTACAACATGCCCGCCTGCCTCGAAGCCGTCAAAGAAGCCGACAAAACCGGAAAAATAAAACTCGTCAGCTTTGATGAAGCAGACGGCACCCTACAAGGCATCATCGACGGCCACGTAGAGGGCACAGTCAGCCAACAGCCCTACGAATACGGTCGCCAATCGGTCAAACTCCTCGCCGAACTCGCTCGCGGTGACGATTCCGGCATCCCCGAAAACAAATTCATCGAAATCGACCTTACCATCGTCCAAAAAGACAACGTAGAAGAATTCTGGGCGAAATTGAAAGTTCTCAAAGGCGAAAAATAGTGTCCCAACCCCCGATACTCCAAGTTCACAACCTCACAAAACAATTCCCAGGCACCCTCGCACTCGACGACGTTTCGGTGTCACTCGCCCAAGGCGAAATCCTCGCCGTCATCGGCGAAAACGGAGCAGGCAAAAGCACACTCATGAAAATCCTTGCGGGCATTTACCAGCCCGACGCGGGAAAGCTCCGTCTCAGCGAGCAGCCCTACGCGCCTCGATCCGTGCGCCAAGCTCAAGACGCTGGTGTCGTCCTCATCCACCAGGAACTCAACCTTGCCGACAACCTGGATGTCACCGCAAACCTCTACCTCGGTCGCGAAACGCACACCAAGGGCTGGATCAATAAATCCGAAATGCGCAAACAAGCCATCGAACTCCTCAAACGCGTCCACATTGAAATCAACCCAAGCGCACTCGTCAGCAGCCTTTCCATCGGCCAGCAGCAGCTCATCGAAATCGCCAAAGCTGTCTCGACGGATGCCCGCGTACTCATCATGGACGAACCCACCTCCAGCCTCACCCAACACGAGACCGACCACTTATTCTCTGTCATTGCCGACCTCCAATCCAAAGGCGTCAGCATCATCTACATCTCCCATCGCCTGCACGAAGTAACCCAGATCGCCAACCGCGTCGTCGTACTCAAGGACGGCAAAAACGCAGGCGAACTCCGAAAATCTGAAATTACTCACGACGCGATGATAAACCTCATGGTCGGACGCGAAATGGACGAAGCCCGCCACCGAACACCGCTCGAAAAAGGAGAACCCGTCCTCACCGTCGAAGGCCTCGTCACGCAAGCCCACCCTTCCCAGACCAACTCCTTCACCATCCACGCAGGCGAAGTCGTCGGAATCGCGGGACTTGTCGGGGCCGGACGCACCGAAGTCCTCGAAGCGCTCTACTGCATCACCCCCGCCCTTGCGGGACACATCACCATGGCAGGATACGAAGGCGAACTACAGTCTCCCCGCAACGCCATCGCCGCCGGCATCGGACTCGTACCCGAGGACCGCAAAGCACAAGGCATCATCCTCGAAATCGCCCTGCGAGACAACCTGAGCCTCGTAAGCATGCGCGACCACCAAAAAAAAGGCTTCCTCAACCACGCTTACGACACCGAAAACAGCCAAAAGCAAATCGCCGCTATGTCCATCGTAACGGCCGACGACCGCAAAGCCGTACAACTCCTTTCCGGCGGCAATCAGCAGAAAGTCGTCATCGGAAAATGGCTCGCCATGAACCCGCGCCTCCTCCTCCTCGACGAACCCACGCGCGGCATCGACGTTGGCGCGAAACGGGAAATTTACAAACTCATCGACTCACTCGCTCGCGAAGGCATGGCCATACTCTTCGTCTCCAGCGAAATGGAAGAAGTCCTCTCCCTCTCAGATCGCGTACTCGTCATGCACGACGGCGCGATCTCCGGAGAACTCCCGAAGTCCGAAATCACTGAAGAAGCCGTCATGCGACTTGCGACTGGCACAACTGTAACTGTATAAACCAAAACACCATGAAAAAAATACTCGGCATATCCCTGCTACTCATCGCGATCTGTACATTCACCGCGATCATGAACCCCAACTTTCTCAACGCCTATAACGTCCAAAATACCCTCCGCTGGACCGCCCTCTACGGCGTCATCAGTATCGGCGTTGCATTTGTCATCATCTCCGGCGGAATCGATCTCTCCATCGGTTCCGTGGTTGGGCTTACCGGATCACTTCTTGTTCTCCTCCTCACCAAACATGATGTCTCCGTCTCGCTCGCTCTCCTCGCCGTCCTGGTCCTCTCCCTCGCGATCGGACTTCTTCACGGACTCCTCATCACCAAAGTCGGCCTGCAACCCTTCGTCGTAACCCTCTGCGGACTCCTCTTTTATCGCGGAGCAGCAAGATTCCTCACCAACGACCAGTCCCTCGGATACGCCCAGGACTTCGATGGACTCCGCCAGCTCGCCATCGGCTCAATCCCCATCACCGAAGAATTCGGAATCCCCTACCCCTTAGTCGTCATGCTCACCATCGCTGTCATCGCGATGATCCTCCTCAATCAGACCCTCTTTGGTCGATACCTCTTAGCCCTCGGACGCAACGAAGAAGCCGTCCGTTACTCCGGCATCAATTCCGACCGCGTTGTTATCACTTCGTACGTCATCTGCTCACTCATGGCCGGACTCGGTGGCGTACTCTTCTCCCTTGACGTGAATTCCGTTCAACCCTCGGGCCTTGGTGAATTTTACGAACTTTACGCCATCGCAGCAGCCGTTCTCGGCGGATGCTCCCTGCGCGGCGGCGAGGGCTCCATTCTCGGCGTCATCATCGGCGCCGCAGTCATGCGCGTACTCTACAACGCCATCAACATCCTACACATCCCCACCCATCTCGAATTCTCCATTATCGGAGTCGTCATCCTCATCGGCGTATCCACAGACGAAATCGTGAGGAAAATAGTTGCGAAAAGATCCGCCGCAAAACGGACCTAATGAGACGATCCACCAGATCGATCCGGACGATTCTCATTCAGCAGCTGTACAAACATGTAGCTTGAAACGCACAAGAGTGCGCGATAGAAGTTATAACCGGCATTGGTTCACCCTTGTATGCGATCCTGAGTAATCCTCCGACCAGAAGCGCTATCACTGCAGATGACAAAGTAAAAAGAACGACCTGATTAAACATAGGTAGTTGAGTGTGTTCGTCCGCTGACAGCTTCTTCGTACGTCGAATTGAATAGAAAGTACCTTCGACATTAAATAATATCCCAATGCCGCATATGCATCGCCATACCGACTCCTCGGGAAGGCCTGACAAATACAGAATGATGGGCGACAGGCAAAGAACAAGCGCACACATGCTCGTTTTCAAAACCGGGTCCAGCAAAAGAAGAGCAATCTCCCTCCACTGCCCCTCACCGCGTCCGCTCAAAAACGCGACGACACTCGTAAATCCCGCAATCGCGATCGCAATCTGCGCCATACCAATCAACAAACCCGTTTCACTCATGTTCGTATTTTCCCCTTCCTAACGACTGTCCGGAATTAGTGTTTCCGCAGGGAACGTCACGGAACAACAAGCAAGCAATAATAGCCCTACCCCTCCTCGGCAACGAACACGTCTCGAATTCGCCCATCATGTAGATCATGTTAATCCTGTTATCTTGCCGAAAAAAATTCGACCTCGCCCCGCAGAATATGCCATCCTCACTTCTTTGACTCAGCTATCGAACCAAGGAGAAACATCGTGCCCTTCGCCCCATTCGACCTCACAGGAAAAGTAGCGCTTATCACAGGAGGCAACTCCGGCATCGGACTCGGCTTCGGCGAAGGCCTCGCTCAGGCAGGTGCAGACATCTGCATTTGGGGAACAAACGAAACGAAAAATGCCGACGCCACAGAAAATCTCTTACAATACGGCACGAAAGTCATCTCTATGAAATGCGATGTCGGAGACAAAGAGCAAGTTACAGAGTCGTTCGCGAAGGCAATCGAAGCATTTGGTCACGTCGATTCCTGCTTCGCCAACGCTGGCATTGGCGGCAAAGGCACGCCCTTCGCAAAAATGACCCCCGAAGAATGGCATGCTGTCTTTCGCGTCAACATGGACGGCGTGTTCTACACCTTCCAGGAATGCATCAACCACATGGTCGAAGCAGGCAACGGCGGCTCGCTCGTCGTCACCAGCTCGACGTCATCAAAATTCGGCGCACCTCGTTCCGAACACTACGCCGCGACCAAATCAGGTGTTAACTCCATGATACAAGGCCTCGCCGTCGAATACGCACGCTACGGAATCCGCGCAAACTCAATCCTCCCGGGCTGGATCGAAAGTGCCATGACAGAACGCGCTTTCAGCAACGAAATTTTCGAGGAAAAGGTCCTCACCCGTGTACCCCAAAGACGCTGGGGCACCCGCCACGACTTTAGTGGCCTCGCCGTTTACCTCGCCTCAGATGCCAGTTCATACCACACCGGCGATTTCTTTCTAATTGACGGAGGTTACAGCGCGTTCTAGCGAAAATGTTCCTACCGCCCCCGGAATTTCGGCTTGCGCTTTTCCATAAAAGCCTGCAACCCTTCCTGGTAATCATCGCTGTTTGCGCAATCGACGACCCACTGATGAATGGCCTTCGTTGAACGATCCGACGGTGGGAGCAGAACCTGCTGAATCGATCTGCGTATCGCGCGAATCGTCTTGGGCGCGTTCGAGGCGACTGTGTGGGCAAGCTCAAGAGTCGCCTCAAGCAGATCCTCTTTTTTATGCAGCTCTTGCACCAAACCCCTCTGCAGTGCGTCCTCCCCCAGTACGCGTTTTGCGGTCATCAGCAGATATCGAGCATTCGCAGGACCAAGCTCTTGCACGGCCCGCTCGACCCCGTTAAACGGATATCCGAGTCCCAATTTTGCCGGAGTAATTGCAAACGTGGTCTCTTCTGAAGCGATTCGAATGTCTGCGCAAAGGGCGATCGCGCACCCCCCGCCAAAGCAAAGCCCGTGGATCATCGCAATCGTCGGCGTATGGCACTCAGCGATAGCGTCTACAGCAATACCCGTATGACCCGGAAAACCCGTTTCCGGTCCATCCTCATCATACAAGCGTTTCAATTCTTCAATATCAGCCCCGACCGAAAAACTTGCTTCACCCGCGCCGCGAAAGACTATTACGCGCACCGTATGATCAACTTCCAATTCCTTAATCAATTCGGGCAGATCACGCCACATCCGTTTGGTGAAGGCGTTGTGTTTTTCGGGACGATTGAATACGATCCAGGCTAACGGCGGGTCGTACTCTACGTATAATTCGGAGGAATCAGGCATGCCATTACGTTACTTTAGCCCGTCCTCTACAGTCAAGGTTCGCGTGTTCGGCAAACCGATATAGAAACACAGAGAGCCGAGAAGACTACCGATCAACGTTACGTAGAATATCACGTCGAAACCGGTATATCTTACCAGCACGATACCTGAAGCAAATGCCAGATACATTCCCGGCAAGACGGACAGGTTCACAGCTGCGTGGTAATCAGCCCGCTCTTCGACTGGAGCCATCTTCATTACCAGCGTCGGCCATCCGCTTCGCATAAGCCCTTGGGCAAGCGTCAAGAAAGGAAACAACAACACGAAACCCCAGATCGACGGGCTGACCATAATGAGAATCGCGTTTGCAGCCATCAGAAAACCCGACAGCACCATCGCCGTTTTCGCGCCGATTCGATCAACAAACCAGGAGGCCAGTGCAAACGACAGGATTTCAGCAATCGTAATAAGCAGAACCGGCAGCCACATATCGCTCGACGTCAGGCCGCATCGCTCCATAAACACGACCGTCACATAGGTATTGATAAACATACCCGTACAGCGCGCCCAGCGCCCGTAAACCAGCCAGCGCACCGGACGCTCGCGACTCCACAGATGCCCCACCATCCCCCAGGACGTTCGCCATGACTTTCGGGGTCGAACGTGCTTTTTTTCTGCCGGTACCTCGCGAATCTGGGAAAAGATGATCAGCGAAACAGCCATTAGAAAAACGCCTGCCCAACTCAAATAGACGTAACTCGTCGGAGGCGCAACATGTTTATTCAGCAACCAAAGAAGCCCCGACGCAGCAATCCCCACAACCGCCGTCATTACTTGGCGATAGCCCATCATCCGCCCCCACCACGCCTCTTGAATGCTGTTGACCATCACCGTCTGCTTGACCGACTCAAAAAGCCCCTGGCCCAAATGCGCGAGAATCCACGCGAGCACCAGAATGCAAAGCAGCACCGATGGACGTTCGAAAAAGAAAATTATTCCGACAGGCACAAGCACGAACGGTAACGAATGAACGATTCCCCAGCGAATGCAATACCGCTTCTTTTGCTCAAGACCTCCTCCCCATGCCGCGCCAATTGGGCCGGTCAGCGACATCATATTCCGCGCAATCGGGAACAGTCCCAGCCAGCTCGCGTGAATTCCTACTTCATAGAATAAAAACGGAATCAGAACCATCGGCCCGATCATGCGCACTCCTGCGCTATGTAGTGCTACCTCCCATCCGAAGAGATGGAAATTCCATCGGTGCGTTTCGTTCGATATTCTATTTTCCTGCGACATCTTGACCTCCGACAGCATGACACAATTCTATCGCGTTGGTCTGGGATCTTTACAGGTCATTCGCACTAGCAGGGCCCGCAAAGGTTGCGCGCGGGTCGGGCAAATAAATAGAATGCTCTCTATGCGTATCGAGATAGCCGTTTCAATCGTAATACTGGGCCTGACGGCCCTCATCTACGCGCAGACCCACGACTTCGAGTTCGTCAACTATGACGATGCGGCCTACATCTACGACAATCCCCAAGTCTACGACGGGCTCACTGTAAAGACGCTGAAATGGGCCTTCACGACGAGCTATTTCGCCAACTGGATTCCACTCACCTGGATCTCATATTTAATCGATGTTTCACTATTCGACCTCAACGCCGGCGCGTTTCATCTGGAAAACGCTCTCTGGCATGGACTCAACGGCATTTTGCTCTATCTCGGAATGATGCTATACACGAAACGCCAAGCCCTGAGTATCTTTGTCGCGTTGCTCTTTATTCTCCATCCAATGCACGTCGAATCTGTCGCGTGGATTTCTGAGCGCAAGGATGTTCTGAGTACATTCTTCGCCTTCGGATGCCTCCTTGCCTATCATCGCTATGCTGCTCGCGGCGGTTACGTCGCGTACGCGATCGCCTTGGCACTCTACGCGAGCAGTCTCATGGCAAAACCCATGCTAATCACATTGCCAATTCTACTCCTTCTGCTCGATTTTTTTCCCCTGGAACGCTGGAACGCCGCTACGAAACCTAAGTTCCTCTTTCTCGAAAAGATTCCCTTTGTCCTGCTCGCCATTGCAGACATCGTACTCACCATCTGGGCGCAATCAGGCGCAGACGCGATACAAGACAGCGACACTTTCCCGATTACGGAGCGAATTTCAAATGCGCTCTATTCTTACGGAATTTATATCTGGAAATTCCTCATTCCCTATCCCATGCTCCCATTTTATCCCCATCCCCAGGATTCCCTTCCACTTTGGAAACCTGTCGTCGCCGCATTCGTTCTGGTCGCAGTAACTGCAGCTTGCTGGCGGGCCCGCAAGGTTCACCCTGCTGGACTCCTGGGTTGGTCATGGTTCATAGTCGTTCTGATTCCCGTTATCGGACTGGTACAAGTAGGCGGCCAGGCGATGGCCGACCGTTACACGTATATAGCCTACATTGGACTCTCGATACTCCTTTCCGCTATCGCGGCAACGGTTATCAAGGGTGCTTCGAAGAAACGTACGTTGTTTGCAGTCGCGACGATTCTTTGGCTTCTCGGTTTGACAGGTATTGCCACCCATCAAACCAGCCTTTGGAAAGACAGTGTGACGCTGTTCACGCATACGACAGAACACAGCCCCCGGAATATAGTAGCCCTCACTAATCTCGGCGAGGCCTACCTGGCTCGTGGACGACACGACAAAGCAATCGAAACAATGCAGACTGCGCTGGCCGTTCGGCCCAATTCCGTCGACAACATGCGCAACCTCGGTCAGGCGTATCGTGAAGTAAACAAACTGGGCGAGTCCCGGGATATCCTGCGCATCGCACTAAGCCTCGATGAGAATAACCCCGATACCCTCAACATCCTCGCAATGACTCTCTCCGATATGGGGCAGGCGAAGGAAACAATTGCGCTCTTGCGCAAAGCGGTCATCATCGATAAATCCCACGCGGATGCCTACAGCAATCTGGGCGTAGCCAGCTTGGCCGCCGGTAATGTCCGTGCGGCCAGCCTTTGCTTTATCAGAGCGCTGCAAATCAATCCGCGGAAAGCCCAGACCTGGAGTAATGTCGGAACCATGTTTATGTATATGAACGACTTCGGTTCAGCGTTGGAACCCCTTGAGAAAAGCCTCCGACTCGACCCGGACAATCCGCTCACGCTGGTCAACTACGCTGCCACCCGTTTTCAGCTTGGAGATAGAGAAGATGCCCTCAAGTACGCGTATCAGGCATTGGATATCGATCCTGAATTCGCTCCGGCGATCGAGTTCCTGATCTATTCTGTCTTCAGCCATAGAACACTCTAGCTACTAAGCCAGCAACTCCGGCACGACGCGCCCATGCACGTCTGTCAGGCGGTAATCTCGCCCCTGGAAACGATATGTCAACTTCTCATGATTGATTCCGAGTGTATGCAGCATCGTCGCTTGAAGGTCATGTATGTGTACGGGTGTCTCCGTGATGTCATAGCCGAATTCATCTGTAGCCCCGACATTCCCACCCTGCTTGATTCCGCCGCCCGCCATCCAAATCGTGTAGCAGCCCGGATGATGATCACGCCCGAGAAATTTCGAGCCGTCGCGCTCTTCGTTCATCGCCGTGCGTCCAAATTCACCCGTCCACACCACCAGAGTCTCGTCCAGCATCCCGCGCTGTTTCAGGTCTTTAATCAAAGCTGTGATCGGTTTATCCGTCTCCTTGCACTTCTTTGGAAGCTCATTGATGATATCCGATGTCTTCGCGTTCCCATGCACATCCCAGCCCCAGTCGAACAACTGTACGAAACGCACATCCTGCTCCACAAGCCGCCGGGCGAGCAGACAATTATTCGCGAACGATCCAACGCCCGGATTCGCCCCATACATTTCGCGAATCGACTCCGGCTCTTTCGAAATATCCATCACCTCCGGCACAGACACCTGCATTCGATACGCCAGCTCATATTGCGCGATACGCGTCTGGATCTCCGGGTCACCGTCCTGCTCCGAATGAATCTCGTTGATGTCCCGAATCGCATCCAGCGTTTTGCGCCGCATCGAACGGTCCATCCCCTTCGGATCAGACAAATACAGTACCGGATCCCCCGCGCTTCGACACTGCACACCCTGATGCACCGACGGCAAAAATCCGCTTCCCCATACGCTCTTTCCTGCTGATGGCGTCTTGTCGCCGGACACAAGCACGACGAAACCCGGTAAATTCTCATTCTCAGATCCCAGCCCGTATGTCAGCCAAGAGCCCATAGCAGGCCGTCCTAACAAAGGTGAACCCGTATATAAGAACAACTGCGCAGGCGCATGATTGAATTGTTCCGTATACATTGAACGCACTACAGTAATATCACCCGCAATCGTCTGCAATTCCGGCAGCAACTCGGAAATCCACGTTCCGTCTGGACCATACTGATCGAACGAATAGGGCGTTGGCAGAATCTTGGGATGACCCTTAATAAACGGAAACCGTTCCTTCGAAAACATGTGGTCTGGACAAGGCTTGCCGTCCCATTTTTCCAACTCAGGCTTGTAATCGAACATATCGTGTTGTGGCGGAGACCCGGCCATGTGCAGATAAATCACGCGCTTCGCCTTAGGGGCAAAGTGAGTACCAATTGGAAGCGATCCGTTGACCCCCTCAGCAAATCCGTTCTCAGAACGACTCGACAGCAATCCCAAGGCAGCCGCGCCGAGTCCGGAACCCGATGTACGCAAAAAGTGCCGCCGCGTCATCGTCCGCATATATTCCCATTGAGGACCCAATTTGTTATCGTCCATCACAACGTCCTATCGTTTCGTCAAGAATTCATCAAGGTTCATAATCGCGTTGCACACTACAGTCCAGGCCGCAAGCTCATCAATTGCATAGCCCGGCGCCGGCCCCAGAAACGAAGTGGCGATCAAAGCTGCATTCTCCTCATTGGCGGAAAACTCTTCCAATACCTCGGAGTATAACTCACTCAATCGCGCGATTTCCGCATCCGACGCTTCTCGCCCCAAAGCGACCGTCATCGCAAATCCCACTCGCTTATCCAGTTTCCGTTTCGCCTCATCCAGCACCCGCCGTGCCATCGCCTGAGCGGCTTCCACATACACCGGGTCGTTCAACGTCACCAACGCCTGAAGCGGAGTATTCGTCCGAATCCGTCGAATCGTACAGACCTCCCGCGAGGAAGCATCAAAAGCCATCATGGAAGGATAGGGCGCGGTTCGCCGCCAGTAGGTGTATAGCCCGCGTCGATACTTGTCCTCACCCTCGCTCATCTTCCATTCGTCGCCGCTGTAGACCACCTGCCACACACCATCAGGCTGGAAAGGCTTTACCGACGGCCCGTACATTTTCGCACTCAGTAGACCGCTCACCGCCAATGCCTGATCACGCAACACTTCGGCGTCCAACCGTATTCGAGGCCCGCGCGCCAGCAGCTCATTGTTCGGATCACGCTCAATCATCTGAGGCGACATGTAAGATCGCTGACGATAGGTCGACGACATCACGATCATCTTACAAAGATTCTTGAGATTCCAGTCGTTTTCCATAAACTCGACCGCCAGCCAGTCCAGCAGCTCAGGATGACTAGGCCATGCCCCCTGATTGCCAAATTCCTCGCTCGTCGAAACCAGTCCGGTGCCGAAAAACTGCTCCCAATAGCGATTCACAGTCACCCGCGCGGTCAATGGATTCTCTTCCGACACCAGCCACTTCGCCAGGCCCAATCGATTCCGCGGCACATTGTCCGGAAACGACGCGAATGTTTCAGGCGTATCCGCGGTAACTTCGTCGCCCGGATTCAGGAAATTCCCGCGCGACAGAATGTGCGTCGTTCGCCGCTCGTCTTCGACCAACTCCTTCATAATCGGAGTACGCAAGATCACGTTGGCCGACAACTTGCCACGTTCACTTTCAGACTTACGCTTTAACCGATCTGCAACTTTTCGTTCTTCCCCGAGGGTTGTCTTCTCCTCGTCGTTTGAGGCTGCTTTAATTGCCTCATCGAGTCGCTTCAAATCCTTGTTCACCTGCTTCAAATTCGCATCTATCCGGGTCTTGGCAGCCTTCTCCTCTTCGGTAGCATGCCAATACGTCGGTCGCTCATCCGGATTGTCCACATCCGCGGACTGATTAAAAAAAGCGAATAGACTGTAATAGTCCTTCATCGAAATCGGGTCATACTTGTGCGCGTGACATTGCGCGCATCCAATTGTCGTACCCATCCAGACCTGCATCGTCGTATTTACGCGATCAACAACCGCTGCGTTTCGGAATTCCTCGTCGTCCGTGCCGCCCTCGTCATTGTTCATCGTGTTCCGATGAAATGCTGTCGCAATTATCTGGTCCTCGGTGGGATTTTCCAGCAGATCTCCCGCAATCTGCTCAATTGTAAACTGCGTATACGGCATGTTCTCATTCAACGCCTTGATTACCCAATCTCGAAATTTCCAGATCGTACGATTGCCGTCTTTCTCGTAGCCCTTTGTATCAGCATAGCGCGCCAAATCCAGCCACATCTGCGCCCAACGCTCGCCATAAGCCGGAGAATCCAGCAGGTGATCAACCAACCGTTCATAGGATCCCTTCCGCCTGTCCTTCAAAAAGTTTCGCACTTCCCCCGGAGTCGGCGGCAGACCCGTCAAATCAAGTGTCACCCGACGAATCAAAGTAGCTCTATCCGCTGTTTCCGAAGGAATCAAATTTTCCGTATCGAGCCGCGCCAAAACAAACGAGTCTATCTCGTTTTCGACCCACGAATCGTCCGACACGGCGGGCAATACCGACTTCTCGGGCGCAATATAAGACCAGTGTTTCTCATACTCCGCGCCCTCGGCGATCCACTGCGTCATCAACGCGATCTGCTCAGGGGTCAATGATTTCCCCGACTCTATCGCGGGCATCCGATACTCGGGATCATCCGAAGTAATTCGCTTAACAATCTCGCTGGCAGAAGGATCCCCCGGCACTGCCGGATACTTGTTGAATCGCGTAATCGCCGTCACACCCTCGAATGTGTCGAACCGAGGTCGCCGCTTCCGCGCCCTTGCGTCCGGCCCGTGACACTGAAAACAGTTATTAGACAGAATCGGTTTGATATCGCGGTTAAACGATATGCGATCTTCAGCCCAACCCGGCACCGAAACCGCCGCAGCGACAATCACCGCAAACGCAGTAAGATAAGCCTTCATACCACCATTCCAATCGAATATGAACCGTCCAGAACATTAGTATATCATCTACGAATCGGCATTCATATTCCTTGCCCCTAAAGGTTATCCATGAATACTCTTAGATTCTTGATTCTTCTCTGTCTGTTCCTGCCCGCCTCAATGCTTTACGCAGATCTGCAAAATGTGACGGTCGGAGGGGACATCATCAACAGATCTCCCAGTAGATTCTCATATGACGACTCTATATGGCAACCCCCGCTCCAAAATTGGGCGAAACTCGAATCCCCCCTCGTTGAAGTAACCCCATTCGTCTTCAAAGAAAAACTCTACCTCATGGAATCCTGGCAAAAACAATGGGAACACCCCGACGATAAAGACGGCTCACACTTCACCCGCGATGAAATACGAATCCGCGACATGGCCGCCGACCGCATCGTCTCCACTCCCCTCATAGGACACGGCCTCGGCATGACCTTCGTCTGGAAAGACACCGTCTACGTCTTCGCAGGAAACTGGGGTACCGAAAAAAAATGGAACATCCGCAACATCCTAATGACCTCGTCAAAGGATCTCATAAACTGGACCCCTCCAAAACGAGTCCTCCACTCGGATGACCACGAGAAATTCTTCAACGTCTCGGTATGTCGTGGTAAAGACCAGTTCATCATGCTCGTCGAATCCAACGACCCCAAATGGCCGACCTTCACCTTCAAATACTACACTTCCCAAGACCTCGTTCACTGGGAAAAAATCCCCGACGCCCTCTACGGCGTAGAAAAATACGTCGGCGGCCCGGCCTTATACTACGAAGGCGACCAATACTACACCCTCTACCTTCAGTCCCTCGGAAAAGGCCACTACCAAACCCGTATCACCCGATCCAAAGACCTCATCAACTGGCAAGACGCCCCCAAAGGCCGACCCTTCGTCACCTACCAACCCGAAAATAAAGTCCACCCGCTCCGCCCAGCAGAACTCCGCGAAAAAAATGCTTCCGATGCCGAAATCTGCTACTGGCAAGGAAAAACCATCGTCTACTACACCGGAGGAGAACAACACTACGCCGGCGACCTCCAATACACGGACTTTGCCGGAACACCTAAAGAGTTACTGGAGTACTTTTTCAAAGATTAGATTAGACTCTATAGGGCAGAGGAACTCCATGTCTATTCTGGAAGATTCCCGACCCGCAATCATATAAGGTCGCAGGTTCGAATCCTGCCCCCGCTAAAGATATGATCAAATTGGCAAAATACATGATCATCGAAGACGGAAAGTTTC
>DTSJ01000012.1 GCA_012965445.1 Candidatus Hydrogenedentota bacterium | reverse complement strand
GCCATATAGGAGAGAGAATCGGTGTGCCAGAATCAGACGATACCAATGTTGTGATGGAACCTGATTCAATATCAACCATGTTTAACTCACATCGCAGTGCAGTCGAAGATGAGCTAGCTTCATCCGCGCCGCGAAATGCGGAAACGAATACGAGGAATCTTTCGTCGGGGGATAACGTTGGGAATTCAAACGTTTCTTTCAGCGATGTGTCGCTATTCCGATCCTTGTCAGGCTTATGCTTGTACTTCACATGGCCTTTCTCGGTGTGGACGAGGATTAGACGGTGGCTACCAATACATCATATGGAACCACATGTATATAGAGCCAGCGCACGACAAAGAGTATCGCTATTGTCGCAAACACGACTTTGCGTCGGGATGTATTTTTGATTGAGATCTCTTTCATCTTGTTCGTTTACCCAAGGGTATAAATAGGGACAGTAACCAATTATAGCGACCAACTCAATCCAGCGTAACATTCCCGTGATGGGTTTCAAGCACAACCCGGTGCGTCGCCAGGTTCAGTCGCCCCTGAAACGTATGCGTGTTTTTCTCATGACTCCCCGTCACCGGAAACGAGCTGTACAGATTCCCGTCATCAACATTCAGAGAAACCCACGCGTCCGACGTCGGCGGCATCACCATACTGATGTTCCCGTCCACCGCCATCACATCAAACTCCCCGAACACACCCTCCAGCGCAATAATCCGGATGTCTCCCCCGGTGTTCCGCGCAAAAACATTCCCACGAGGCCCGTCAATCACGATTTTCCCCTGCCGACTCTCAATCCGAATATCCCCAAGCGCACGGTTCGACCGAATCGATCCCCGCTCAGCAGTTGCAAGAACACTCCCAAGGTTCCCCCCGATCAAAATGTCCCCGGCACGGTTGGTGACCTCCACGGTATCCGAAGAATCGATCACCCTGACCTCGCCCTCCTTCTGTTCCACCACCACAGGCCCCGCCGCGTTCAATATCGTCGATACCCCCGAACTGTGTATCACCCGCAGCGGCAACGACTTCGGATACCGAATCCGAACATTCATCTTGTATTCCACTACGCCCAGCGCCTTCATGTCCTCCTGAAGCGAAGTCTGAATCCGCAGCTCGGGCCCCGTATCCTCATAACGCCACTGCAAACCCTCCAGCGCTAGTTGAGCATTTTTGACATCCGCCACACGAACAAAACGAATCACCTCAACCCCCACCTCCGTACTCCCCTCAACCCCTTCAAGAACAACATCCCCCTCCATCGCATCCAGCAGCACAGTCTTCCCTGCCGAAATCGGAATCGAAGATCGCAGCGTCTGCTGAACCGAATCCGTCGCACCCGGTTGTGCCGCCTCGACCAGCGGTTCAAGCGACTGAATATGAATGAACACTGAATCGAATGAAGTCCTCAACTCCACACGCTGCGTCGCCTCGTCAGACCCCACCTCCCCCGTCGAAGTACGCCCCCACGTCTGACTCCGCAGCGGCACATCCGACTCGATCTCCCCGAATTCCGTCGTCACCAGAAGATACGGCTTCGCGCCCTCCGGCAGCGTCAATCGTATCGGCCCATTGTCACACGTCACCGAAACGTCCGCCGCATCATGCAGCTTCTCAAGCGTCACCGTTCC
>DTSJ01000011.1 GCA_012965445.1 Candidatus Hydrogenedentota bacterium | reverse complement strand
GCGGTGCGCCGGATTTGTTCGAGCGTCTCGCGGAAGTTTCGTTCGAGAAAATCGCGCATGTTACGGCGACAGAGTCGAATGTGAAAGCGATGATCGAGTTGCAGCGACCAGCTTTGGCTTCAGCTGAATATATCGAAATCGAAGGTGCGAGCCATTTCATTCCGCAGGAGCGGCCCAAAGAAGTGGCGGATATTCTGCGCGCGACGTTCGCCTAGCGCGATTATTCTTTGAGTACCATATCGATGCACATGACGGCTGCGAGAATCAGCTTGCGTCCCGGGCTGCCGGGGGGTACTGAGTCGTTGATGGTCAGCACGTAGTTGTCGGCAGATGTGAACAGCTCTTTACCGAGACCCGACCATTCCTTCGTTACATTCGCGAGCTCGTTTTCGCCGTCCAGAAAGCGAAAGGTCCAGCTGGTCCATTTTCCTTTGAGCTGGCAGACTTCGTTGTCGTTTGCGTCGAGTACGCGAAATGAGCCGCCGATGGTGAAAAATTTCTGTTTGAACCCCCCTATGAGCTGGTCGTTATCGTCGAGAACCTGGACTTTGGAAAGGAATAGGCTGATTCCGCGCTTGACGGTTAGGAGTTTTTCGCCCTCGGGGGTACGCAGTTCGATTTCGAAGGGGGTATAGCGCTTGTAATCGGTAAATCGCAGTAGCTTCGTGAATATTCCGAGGTTGTCTTCCCGGCAGTGAATGATTTCCTCGCCCGATTCGGGATCCAAAATATCGAAGTTATTGGCCGCTTTAAGCATTCCCACGTGTTCTTTGACAAAAAACAGATTTCTATCCAGTACATTGCTCATAACAGTCTCCCTTTCAACGAGTTATCCCGAATTCCATGCCGACAGCCAGCATAAACGATACCGCTGGGTTCGTCAAGTCCCTCGGAAACGGGGTGTTAGGCGATATTTACTGAGGTTTTGACATCAATCGACGACCGCCGCGAATACAGCCTATATCAACGAGAGATTCTCGGGAGATAGCTTAATGGCTGTAGTTATAAAAGACCGTCCGTCCGCGCCCTCGCGCGAATTCGAGCAACTGCTCGTGGATAACATGGACTCAATGTTCATCAGCGCACTGCGGCTTACGCAGAATCACGCGGATGCCAAGGATCTTCAACAGGACGCGCTGGTGCGTGCGTTGCGTTTTCATCACAAGTTTGAGCAGGGAACGTACATCAAGGCGTGGCTTCAGACGATTTTGCGCAACACGTTCATTAACAACTACCGGAAAAAAATCCGGCGTCCGTCCACTGTCGAGCTAACCGAAAACGAAGAACGATCATCGGCGCCACTGGACATGGATCGAGACATGACCCATTTCCCGAAGATGCTGAAGTCGGACAATATACTGGAGTACCTGACGGACGACGTTCGTCTGGCGGTCGACTCGCTTCCAGAGGGTCATCGCCACACGCTAATCATGGCGGATCTGAAGGATATGTCTTATCGTGCAATTGCCGATGAATTGGACTGCCCGCTGGGAACGGTGATGTCGCGTCTTCATCGAAGTCGACGTCTTATGCGAAGCGCCCTCCAGGATCGACATAGGGTACCGGCCTTCGGATGACGGGTTTTTGATATACTGGAGTACGAATAAGGAACAGCTTGCAGGTATGGA
>DTSJ01000010.1 GCA_012965445.1 Candidatus Hydrogenedentota bacterium | reverse complement strand
GATTCCATGAAGTGATCCCTCGTCAAGCCAAGAAACGCACTTGTTTTGTGAGCCTAGACGTAAACGCGATAACGCATAAGTTCAACCTCACATTAATCAACGCTGTGCGGAATTTCCACGCCAAATCGTTTGGCTTCTTCCGGCGTATTGATTGAAACGGCCAGACGTTCGTCATCCCACGGGATGTCAATAAGCCTCTCGGCATTTAGATGCACAACTTCATGGGCGCCGGAATCGGCGCCGTGTTCCAAGAGTTCATGAACTCCGCGACGCCCAAATAAGACGGGGTGACCATGATGGTTGTTGACCAGAGGCCGCGCAATGTGGTCGGCCTCGTCGTCAAACGAGAGTTCGAGTTTATGAATGAGTTCGGCGGTCGCGAAGGGATAATCCACCGGCCACAAGAGCATGCGACGATTGGGTGGAAGGTCTGAGATACCACGGCGAATGGAATCGATAGGAGCTTTCTCGGGTTCCCCAACCACAATAGAAATGGGGCAGAGAGGTGAATCGGGTAGAATCGCTTCTACATCCCGCCGGGTGACCCATGGAGAATTGTCATCGGTGCCAACGACAATGCTGATGGAGGTGGTCGACGATTGCTGCGCCGCATGCAGAATTCGCTCGAGAAACGATTGACCTTCGAAACGCAGCCAAGCTTTCGCATAACCCATGCGTTGAGATTTTCCGGCCGCCAGAATAAGTGTGGTAAATGACATTCGTTGAGGTCCTTAGGTCGACGGGTTTACTTTGCTTCGCATACGGCGAGGGCATTCAAACTTCAAAAAACTCTCAGCTTCGTTCTATAAATCAGGTGTCAATCCAAGTTCAAGGAAGTCTAGGACCTTCACCCAAAAACCACTGTGTAACAGGTAATACCGCAGACTAAGAACTTAAATGATTGCAACACCTGCAGGGTTAGCTGTTACATTGGCTTGGTTTTTGGTTTGCCGAATTCGGGACGTTGACTATCATCAACCGAGCACCCATGCTATCGAAACTACCTCGCGGCGGGGTCTGATTCTCCCCAGACCGAAGCACTGGAGTGACATTGCCATGAAATCCCTGCACCTGCCCAATCTCTTCACTTGGACCGACTTTAACGAGGAACGCAACATCGACTTCAATAGCGTTCTCATCTGTCTCGACGGGGACAATATCGTCATCGACCCGCTTCCGTTGGGCGAACACGACCTCAGCCACCTGAAGCAATTGGGGGGTATCGACTGGATCGTACTCACCAATTCCGACCACATCCGCGACGCCGCCGAGTTACGACAACACTTCAACGCCAAGGTGGCCGGACCCGCCGGCGAGAAAGAAGGCTTTGGGTACGACTGCGACCGATGGCTCAAGCATGGCGACGACATGGCCGACGTCCTCAAGGTCATCGTGATGGACGGTTCCAAGACTTCCGGGGAGCTGTGTCTACTCTACGATGACCAGACCCTCATCACCGGCGATCTTATCCGAGCCCACAAGCCTCAAAGCTTGATGGTGCTCCCGGATGCCAAACTCAAAGACCCCCAGGCAGCCCTCGAATCCATTCGAAGGCTTACGGAATATACCCAAATTGAAACGGTGTTGGTGGGTGACGGGTGGCACCTCTTTGCGGAGGGTCACAAAGAACTCTGCG
>DTSJ01000009.1:5689-6133 GCA_012965445.1 Candidatus Hydrogenedentota bacterium | reverse complement strand
CGGACACTACGAACGGATCCAACATTTGCTGGGTGATGCACGCGCCAAAGGCGCAAATATCATCGAAGTCAATCCTGTCGATGAAGACGTTGCCTCAGTACGGAAGATTCCGCCTACCTTGGTCCTGGACGTGACCGAAGATATGGTAATCATGCACGAGGAAATTTTCGGGCCGGTGTTGCCAGTTATGACCTATGAAAAGGTAGACGAAGCTATCGCCTACGTGAACGAGCACGAACGTCCGCTCGCCCTGTATTACTTCGGCGACGACGGCACAGAACGGGACAAGGTCTTGAATGGGACGACTTCGGGCGGCGTGTGCGTCAACGATACCTTGTTTCATCTGGCACAGGAAGAGCTGCCGTTTGGCGGAGTCGGTCAGAGCGGGATTGGCTCCTACCACGGTGCGCGCAGCAACCCTGCGGATGTAAATCGGCTCTGATA
>DTSJ01000009.1:0-5679 GCA_012965445.1 Candidatus Hydrogenedentota bacterium | reverse complement strand
AAAAGAGCATTTTCTATCAGAGCCGATTTACATCCGCAGGGTTGCTGCGCGCACCGTACGGCAAACTCTTTGAAACGATGGTCAATACACTCATCGGAAAGTAAGCACGTTATCAGCCGTCTTTTGTGTTTACACAGAAGACGGCCTTTCTATTTTTGGATCTCCGTATGACCGAAGCTGAAATCGCGCAAATCGAACAATTTCTGAAGCACGCCGAAGCACAAATGATGCAGGCGGATTTTGCCGATGCCGAAGGCAAAGAAGCACTCTTCGTTGAAGCGAAGGACCAGCTGATTCGGGCAGAAAAAATCATGCCCGGCAGCGGCGCGTGGCTGATGTCTTGTATTCATGCGCGCACAAACAACGGCGAAATGTGCGTGAGGTGGCTTGAACGCGCCCGAAAATCGTCTATGCTTCCCGACACTGAAACCATACTGAATCACGCGCATTTTTCAGAAGTCGTCACCGAAAAGTGGTTTTTCGCTTGGCTCAAAAGCGGACAATAGCGGCGCAGCGCTACTCTTTCTGGTTCGGGTAGAACTGCTTGCGGTGGGCGTCCGCGTAGGATTTCAGCTGCATAGCGACGTCGGGATTTTGTTTAATGACGTTGGTCGTTTCGTAGGGATCGTTGAGCATGTCGAACAGTGATAGTTCGATTGAGACCTGCTTGTATTTGCCTGCCTGCCCGTCGTCCTTGGCGAAATTAAGCGTGCGGTATTTGTGCGGAATGTGCAGTTTCCATCGACCTTCGCCGCTGATGACACCTTTGAAAGTCCTGCTGTTTGAAAGAGGATAGTATGCCTGCGGAGTCGGCGTGGTCGCGGTTCCCAGAATGTGGTCCCACAGATTTTTCCCGTCGATTGGATGGCTCGGCAGTTCTGCTCCTGCGAGGTGCGCAATGGTCGGCATCAGGTCAATCGAACAGACCATTGTTTCAGAGACCGTGCCAGCCTTGATGCGACCGGGCAGTTTCATCAGACACGCGCTTCGCACACCGCCGTCAAACATCGTACCTTTTCCTTCGCGGAACGGCGTTGATCCGGCGTGATTTCCGTAGGTCAGCCAGGGGCCGTTGTCTGAGGTAAAAATGACAAGCGTGTTGTCCTCAACGCCGTTGTCTTTAAGTGCTTTCATGACTTGCCCTACGGACCAGTCGATTTCCATCATGACATCTCCGTAGACTCCAGCACCAGATTTGCCTTCGAACTTCTTGCTGACATACAGCGGGACGTGGGGCATCGAATGCGGAAGGTAGACGAAGAAGGGTTCATCTTTTTTGCGTTCGATGAAGTCGACGGCAGCTTCCGTGTACCACGTGGTCAGATTCGTCTGGTCATCAGGGGTTACGCGATCGATGGCGATCTGTCCGTTGCGCCAGAACTGCAGAGGGTAACGGCTCCAATGATCCGGGTTCTCCGGGTGATGTTCCCACATATCGTTCGAATACATAAGGCCAATATTCTCGTCGAAGCCGCGTGCCAGCGGACGCGTTTCCGGGAGATCCCCGATGTGCCATTTCCCGAATATGGCCGTCGAGTAACCTCTACGTTTGAGCACGGTGCCGAGCGTGTCGAATTTGGGATCGAGTCCGCGCGCGTAGGGGCCATGCGCGCCGAACATTCTCGTGCGTCCCGGATAGCAGCCAGTCATGAGGGCAGATCGCGAAGCGGAGCAGATTGCCTGAGGCACGTAGAATCGATTGAACCGCGCTCCTTCGTTCGCCAACTGCTGTACATTGGGTGTGAGATAAGCGGTATCGCCGAAGGGTTGGAAGTCGGCCCAACCGGAGTCGTCGAGGAAAATTATGACGACGTTTGGAGGTCGATCCTGGGCGATTGCGGGGGTGAAACAGGTCGATATGGAGACCAAAATGGGCGTGAGGATGCACAGGAATTTAAACATTGAGTTCTCCTTGTGGATTTTGAGGGGGGGTGAGGTTCAGATGCTGGTAGGCGCGCGGGGTGACCACGCGGCCTTTCTGGGTTCGTTTCATGAAGCCGATCTGGATGAGAAAGGGTTCGTGAACTTCTTCGAGGGTCTGGCGCTCTTCGCCGATGGCTACGGAGAGCGAGGATACGCCGACGGGACCACCGTTGAATTTCGTGATGATCGTGCCGAGGATCGCCTTGTCCATATCGTCGAGCCCGAGGGAGTCGATTCCGAGCATGCTGAGGCCTTTCTTTGCCATTTCCAGGGTGATTGTACCGTCGCCTTTTACCTCGGCATAGTCGCGGACGCGCCGGAGGAGTCGATTGGCAATACGCGCCGTGCCGCGGGATCGCGCGGCAATTTCGAGTGCGCCTTCGGGGTCGATGGGGACATCAAGAATGCGTGCCGAGCGTTGGACGATGGCTTCGAGTTCTTCGGGTGAATAGAAATCGAAGCGGCAAGTGTCTCCGAAGCGTGCGCGCAGGGGCGGCGTCAATAGTCCGGAACGAGTCGTGGCGCCGATGAGGGTGAAAGGTTTGAGGCCAATTTTCATGGAGCGGGCTGTGGGGCCTCTGCCGAGCATGATGTCGACTTCGAAGTCTTCCATGGCGGAGTAGAGCGTTTCCTCGACCGCGTGATTGAGACGATGAATCTCGTCAACGAAGAAGATGTCGAATTCTTCGAGGCTGGTGAGAATTGCGGAGAGATCGGCCTGTCGTTCGATCACAGGTCCTGAAGTCGATTTGATGTCCACGCCCATTTCCTGCGCCATGATTCGTGCAAGGGTTGTCTTACCGAGACCGGGCGGACCGGACATGAGCATGTGATCAAGGGGTTCATTGCGCTGCTTCGCTGCTGCGATGGAAATGCGGAGCTTGTTTTTGAGGGCTTCCTGACCGGGGAAATCGTCGAGGCGGTGGGGACGAATCTGTTCGTCGTATTGCGGGTCGTCCTCGCCGGGTGTTGGTTGAATGACTTCGTCGTCTGCCATTGGCTAGACCTTCGCCATTGAACGCAGGGCTGATTTCACGAGGTCTTCGTCGGTGGACTTCTTTTCCGAGGGCTTTGCGGGCTTTTGCGGCTGCTTTCTTGGCTTCCTGCGGCGTACATCCAAGGGACATGAGGGCTGCCTGTACATCGTCGCTGCCGATATCGTCGAAGTCCGCGTCTTCACCGAGGATCGCACTGAGTTCTGCGTCTTGACCCATCTTGGCTTTCAATTCGAGTACGACACGTTGCGCCGTCTTTTTGCCGACGCCGGGAACTTTGGTGATCGCAGTGACATCGCTGGCGAGGATGGCCTGTCCGAATTCGGCTGGGGAAAGTGTTGATAGAAACGAGAGGGCGACTTTGGGGCCTACTCCGTTGATGCTGAGGAGCATGAGAAACAGGGACTTTTCTTCTTCACGGAGAAAGCCGAAAATCTGGAACGAATCCTCGCGAATATGGCAGTAAGTGAGCATCGTGACGGTCTGATCCGGGGCGAGGCGACGATGCACGGTGTCCGGGACGTAGACTTCATACCCGACCCCATTGACATCGAGATGGATGTGTTCCAGGGTTTTTGCTGCAACGACTCCGCGTAGAAATGCGAACATAGGTTCCCCCGATTACTGACCGCAGGGGTACTATACTGAATATATAGCCAGATGTCCAGTTTCAGCATCTATTGGATCAAATTGCACCGCTTACCTGCAAGTCACACCGTTATCGATGTTCCCTTATTTGAGTCGATCCAGCATCGGCCCAGCGAACTCGAACAGGATACCGTCAGGTCCGTCGATAAACATGATGGTCGCCAGTTTTCCGAGCGCGAAGGGTTCGGTATGAATGTGTCCGCCACGCTCAAGTACTGTAGCGCGCACGGCATCTACATCCGGCACCAGAAACTGCACGAGGTTCATTCCTTTTCTATCAAAGGGACCGCCCACCCAGGCGGGCAATTCTTTCGGACCAGACCAGAATTTGACTTGTGAATGACCCATGCCATAGTAATCGACGTGCAGGCCGCTAGCGGTGGTAAACTCGTTGACTTTTTCCAAGCCGAGGATTTTGCTGAGGAATTCATTCATTGCGGCTGCATCGGAAACGGTCAGCCCGATCTGAAACTGTTTTAGCTTTTCGGCTGAGGTGCCTTCGGGTCTGAACACCAGTTCTACCTGATTTCCTTCTGCATCGTAGGTCATGCCATAGCCGGTCTCGAAGGTTGGGACTTCATAGCCTTTGGATTTAAGGCGTTTCAGAATACCTGCCTTTTCACTGTCAGGCAGGAACAGCGCCATCAGCCGGATTCCGCGGGCATTCCTTGTGCCGCCTTCTTCGGTCGGGAGGTCCTGATTCGTCACGATGAATTTGATTTCGGTCGCGCCGCCCATGTAGCGAACCATGTGCATGCCGCCGGGGAAGGGGATATTCGGAATACGTTTCAGGCCAAGAACCTCGCCGTAAAATTCATGTACCTTGTCCTCATCTGATATGGACAGCACCAGGTTCAGATGGTCTGTACTCATGCCGAAGGGAAGGTCTGCGGCGTGGATGGTGCCGGTCGCGGCGAAGAGTATTAGACATGCGGCAACGAGGCCACGGGATAGATTCTTGCGCATGGGTGTATCTCCCTCAATTTTTGATTCCCACAATAGTATCCGGCAATCGGATGGTGATACAAGCTGGAACCATCGTGGAGTATCCGTGGTTGGGTCGTTGAGTCTCTCTATAGTATGAACACGGGTGTTGCAGGGTTTCCGGTGTGTGTGGAACGGGTTGGGAGCAGGGTTGAGGTCTGATGAGCCGCGGCATCTCCGGCTCACGGGGACGTTCGGCCTCCCGTCGGAACGTCGGCATGACACGAAAGCAGGATAGTCTCGGATCGGGGTTTGAATGGCGATACAGCGGGTTGTGGGAAACGAGAGGTCGTGAGTTGTAAGTTGTTTTGTCCAATGATGTTACACGAGTAAATTATTGACAACTTTGAGACCGTCAGTTCGTGAGATATATGAACGCTATGCTTGCTGGAATCGCGACTATTCCGGCGACGAAAAAGAGGGGGATGTGGAGGAGGACGGCGATGATTTTGACTCCGAAGGCTTTCCAGGCTGAGAACCGGCAGGCTTCTGCGAGGAGATTCAGAGAGATTATGTATGCGAGGAGGTTGGGAATGAGGACGATTGTGGTGATCCAATAGTAGGCGGTGGTGCGTTCGAGGGAGGAGATCATGGCGGTGGTCGTAGACAAGTCGACTTCTGGATAGAGGTCGGCTCTGTAGATGAGCTGGATGGGGAGATAGACAAGTGCTATGCAGATGAAGGGTACCTGGGTCCATGCGAGGGCGAGGCGTGCATCGCGGTTTGTGGCTGTGCCTCCGAACCATGAGGCGATCCAGCGATAGACGGCTCCGTAGACGTAAACGTACATCCAGTAGCTGAGGACGGAGAGGAGGATGCTGGCGATCCAGATTAGCGCGACGTAGTCGGCGGTGATGGTTTTGAATGACAGGGTTGATAACGCGACCTTTGGCGCTGAGAGAAGTCCGATGAGGGTTGGGAGCAGGATTAGGCCTTTGGTTGATCCGGAGTCGAGGATTGCGCGCATGGTTTTTCGGGGGGTAGTGAGGGTGGCAAGAGGGCGCGTTGAGGGTGGTTTGGGTAGGGTTTGAGTGTCGTTTGTAGGTGTGTGGTTTTCCAATGGGGTGCCTGCAATTTATACCTGCATTAGCATTGCGGCAACGAAGATGATTACGAAGAGCCCGAAGAA
>DTSJ01000008.1 GCA_012965445.1 Candidatus Hydrogenedentota bacterium | reverse complement strand
GCGCGGCAGATTCTTTGGCGAGGAGTTGTTCGTAATCAGAGATGCGGGACCGGGAGAGTTCTTGGCGCTCCTGGTTGTTCATGCGGATCCATTTCAATTCGTGGTCGAGCGCGCGGGCGCGCGGGGAGTTTTTCTTTTCCTGGTCGGCGAGCTTACCGAGTTTTTGTTCGAGCCAGGAGGAGTAGTTGCCTTCCCAGGGTACTCCGTGTCCACCATCGAGTTCGAGAATCCATTTCGTAATGTTGTCGAGAAAGTATCGGTCGTGTGTGACGACGATGACGGTGCCGGGGTAGTCGCGGAGCTGCTCTTCGAGCCAGTCGACGGTTTCGGCGTCGAGATGGTTTGTGGGCTCGTCGAGGAGTAGCAGGTCGGGCTGTTGGAGGAGCGATTTGCAGAGTGCTACACGTCGCTTTTCGCCACCGGACAGGTTGTCGATTGTGCGGTCATCATCAGGAAGGCAGAGGGCTTCGCTGGCCTGGTCGAGTTTGGTGTCGAGGTTCCAGGCATCTGCTGCGTCGAGCTTGTCCTGAAGTTCTCCCATACGATCAAGGGTTTCTTGCATTTCGTCGTCGGAGAGTTCCTCCCCGAGTTTCATGCTGACCTCTTCGAATTCTTTAAGCTGGGCGACGGTATCGGCGAAGGTTTCTTCGAGGACTTCGCGGACGGTTTTTTCGGGCGTGAGAATCGGTTCTTGGGGGACGAAACCTGCGGCGTAGCCTTTGGACAGCCAGGCTTCGCCTTCGAATTCGGTGACTTCTCCGGCCATGATCTTGAGGACCGTGGATTTTCCCGAGCCGTTTTCTCCGACGATACCGATTTTCGCGCCGGGGTAGAAGCTGAGATAGATGTCTTTTAGGACGTGTTTTTTACCGTAGTGCTTGTTCAGCGCCTGCATGTGATATATGAATTGCTCTGCCATGGTGTGATTGTAGCTCCGTCTGGGGCTCGTTCGTGTTGCATTGGAATCGACATTATACGGATCGCAGGTGACGGAAAACAGATCTGGCTGATGTCGAGACGCACGGTCGTCGCGACGTGACATGGGTTTGGGGACAGGACGAATGTATTGTTTGTAGTTGCTAATTGATTGCGAGTCGATTAAGGTATGCGGAGACTAATTTGATGGATGATGTGATGACGGAATCTGCGGCGGGCGAAACGACAAAGGAATCGAAAAAGACATCTTGGCCTAAATTACTGGTCGTCGGGTGTGTCGTGGTTGGGTTGCTGGCGGCTTCGCGGTTCGTTGATGTTCCGCGTATGTTAGATGATGCACTTTCGTGGATTGAAGGGCTGGGGTTACTGGGTATGGCGATGTTCGTGGTGTTGTATATCGTTGCATGTGTATTCGTGCTTCCTGGTTCAATTTTGACTTTGGGGGCGGGAGCGATTTATGGATTGGGGGTCGGGTTTACGCTGGTGTCATTGGGGTCGACTTTGGGAGCGAGCGCGACCTTTGTGATCGGACGGTATATGGCGCGGGATTGGGTTGCCGGGAAGGTGTCGAGCAGTAGGACTTTTACACTGATTGATGAAGCTGTGGCTGCACAGGGTTGGAAGATTGTTTTTTTGACGAGGTTGACGCCGTTGATTCCGTTCAATATTCAGAATTACGGGTACGGGTTGACGAAGGTTGATCTG
>DTSJ01000007.1 GCA_012965445.1 Candidatus Hydrogenedentota bacterium | reverse complement strand
CTTGTACGTCGTCGATTTCGAATATGAATGGGCCTGAGAACGCTACCGGATACGGTCGGATCCCCGAGATAAATCGAATCGCGTTCGCTGCGGGTTCTTCTTCCGGTTCGGCATCATCATTCGAGTTGCCCGATATCTGAATGAAGGAGTCCTCACCGGTAAAGATGGATTCCAGACCATCTCCGAGCGCATTCATCATCGCGCCGCCGAACATTCCCATTCCCATTGTCTGATTGGGAAACTGTGGATAATATCCGAGCTCGCGGCTGATGGTGTCAATAGCCTGTAGCCGTGACAGGCCTTTGACATCGACGCTGACCTTCTTGCCCAGAACATCTTTGAGATCGGCTTTGTGTATTGACAAATCGAGGGCGTCGGAGAGTTCTGCGAGGACCGCGCCTGCCGCCGTTCCGGAGAAATCCTTGTCGTTTCGCCAATCGGCTTGATAGTCTTCGGGGGTGATTGCGCGGATGGCATCGTAGCTCTCTTTCTTTGCGGCGATTTCTTCTTCCGTTCCGCCCATCATCGCGCTCTCCATGGCTGCTTCGAAATCTCCGCTCATGGAATCACCGATACCCTCCATCAGGGAACCGAGCATTTCGTCGAGTGCTTCGAGATTGATGGTCATTTCCATGCCGTCACCGAGATCGATACCCATTGCGTAGATGCGCCACGCATCGTTCTCGTCACGCATCTTGAGTGTCATTTTCTGCGTCTCGCCGAGTTCGACGATCTCTACGGAAACCTCCGCTGTATCGCCGTCGATCGTCGCTTCGCCGACGGTGTACTCTTCGTAGGCACTGTCCGTCATATCCATTTCGGAATCATCACCACTCACGGCTTCGCGTGCCTTTTCGGTGAGGAGCTTTTCGATACCCGCACGGTCACCCGCATTTCCGGCTTGAAAAAATGCCTCCGCGATCTGTTCGGGGGAGCGTTTTTGTGCCTGCGAAGCAGTATCTTCATTCGAGGGTGTGTCCGCTTCCTCGCTGGATGAGCATCCGTAGATACCAAATGCAATTGAGATGAAAAGGACGCTGAGTTTCATGGTCTTCTGTGACATTTTCGGCTCCTCAGTTGACGCGGAACGTGCGGATTTACTCTATCATATATACAGATCTTTTGCGGGTTTTATTCGGACCTATTCGAGACAGGTAATCCGTCCTGTTTGTTCAATCAGGGCGTCGTGTCGATATCGCACACGAATTTTAGGATGACTTCGGAGACTTGCTCGCGATCGTAGTCCCAGAAGATATGGTGGTCGGAGTTTTCGAGGAGGAGGGTCGTTTTTTGTTTGGAGGACATTTTCGCTACGGCTTTTTGGGCCGCTTCTGGGGAAGCGGCGAAGTCGTCTTTGCCGTGGATGTGGAGGACTGGCGCGGTGATGCTTTTGAGCGTGTCGGCGTTTTTGGCTTGGTTGCCGATGCGGATGAGTGATGCGGCTCCTTTTGCAGGTATCCAGCGGTAGGACATGATTTGGGATTTCGCTTCGGGTCGTTTGACGCGGATAAAGGCGTCGCCCTTGTAGACGCGATGGATGAAGTGGTTGGTGAGGCTGCCCCAGAATTCCACGGGGAGCACGTAGTACCATTGGTGCGTCACGCCGAAGTAGGGGGCGGCGAGGACCAGGCCGTCGATGTCTT
>DTSJ01000006.1 GCA_012965445.1 Candidatus Hydrogenedentota bacterium | reverse complement strand
GAGACTACAATCCACTCCACACCGACACAAAATACGCAACTGAAATCGCAAAATATCCGGGCGTCTTCGCTCATGGTATGTTGTCCATGGGACTCACTGGAAAAATGCTGACCAATTACGTCGGCGACGGACGACTCACCAAATTCGGCGTCCGATTCTCCAAACAAGTATGGCCCGGCGACACACTCACCGCAACAGCCACCATCGAAGATCTCCGCGAAGAAGACGGTCAACAACTTGTGGACCTCAGCGTGCAGACGGTCAATCAGGATGGAGAAGTGGTAATAAAAGGAAACGCAACAGCGCGAATCGACGCGTAGACTTTATCTAGCGCTTCTGCGCGAGCAGCCACTCAACTGCGCCCTCGTCTTCTCCATACGCGGCGTCCCAGGAATTGTGTCCGACATCGGGATAGGTCGTAAACTTCACAGAACCGCCCTCTTCCCGAATCGCATCGACCATTTCCTTCGAACGTGTGATCGGCACGACCGAATCCGCTTCCCCGTGAAAGACCCACATCGGGCGACGTGCGAGACTCGCCGCCCCAGCAATATCTCCGCCGCCGCAAATCGGCATAAACGCTGAGAACCGCTCGGCCTCACCCGTTCCATACGCAAAGGTTCCGTATCCGCCCATCGACAAACCAGTCAGCGAAATACGATCCTCATCCACGTTAAAATTTCGTATGACCGCATTGATGCCGTCCGTGATATGAGGCCCGCTCGAGTCATCGCTGCTGCGCCCCGGTACCGCGCCCCACCATTTGCCCGTCGGACACTGCGGAATAAACACCAGACACGGAAACCTGTCCGGGTTTTTCCGGATCGCGGGCCCGATTCCCACGTCAGTCTGCCGCAGTCCGTCGTCTCCGCGCTCACCCGCACCGTGCAGAAAAACGATCAACGGATACTCTTTGTCCGGATCATAATCCGCAGGAACATACAACACTGCAGGGCGTTCTTCTCCATTGGCATGCGTACTCATATTGACGAAGCCCGTCGAACGGGAAGAGATTTCTATCTCTTCGTCCACATCAGCCCTGTCCACATGCACACTTATACACCCGGCGAAAACTGTAGTAACTAATCCAAAGCCCAGAAAAAAACGCATTCGCAGCATAATCGATCTCCTTTGTAGTGCAAATAGAATTGTGACTCTTATCTTCTAGCTACAGACAGACGCAAATAGACAGGTTCTATTCAATACACGTCAAAACTACATGAACGAACTGTCCGAATCCGACTCAGGGATAATATCAAACAGATCCATAACATCGTCCATTGAAATCCCAAGCAATTTAATACTTTCTGAGCAGGCATTCAAATCAGGTATGCGGTTCTGACTCTGAAAGCGGTGCGCTCTCGATACGATATCCGCGATATTGATAATGGCGACGGACTTGCGGTGTTCCGGGCTCGCGAACTCCGGTCTATGATGATGCCGGATACACTCGACCAGACTATCCGGAAAATCCCAGTGCCGCGCCAACTGATATCCCGCTTCCGTATGAGTCAGTCCCAAATGGGTCTCCTCAGCCTCTATCAGTTCAATTCCCAGTAACCCCTGATCCACCTTCGCATAGTGTTGGGGCACAAGATGCACCAGCGCGATTCGCCCGATGTCGTGCAGCAGACCGGCCATCACAATCCCCGAGCCGTTCACGTGGGCCAACTGTGCAATCGCCTTGCCCAGCTTCGCACACACCATCGACTCCATCCAGAAATCCACGTAGTTGAACTCTTTGCTTTTACTGAGAATATCGACAACGGCAGAGGTCACCACCACCGAATACGTCTCCAGCAGTCCGAGCAAAGAGACCGCCAACTCAACGGTATCCACCCGCTGCATAAATCCATACGCAGCACTGTTCGCCACCTTCAGCATTTTGGCTGCAATCGCCGGGTCACGCGATATCACCTCACCCACATCTGCAGCCGAGCCCTCATCGCTCATCAGCATCTGCCGGACCTTCTGCACTGTACCCGGCAGCGCCGGAAATGATTCGATATGCCGCAGCATCGTCACCGCCGTCGTCAACTTCAAGCTGCCCCCCAGATTGGTCAACGTCGCTTCCTCAGCTACCCCGGAATAATACCTGTCAAGACACGCATGCAAATCCAAGCTCGAACAGATAAACGGCTGAATCTCAAATCCCGTCTCAACCTCAAGCATCTCGATCGTCTCAACATCCAGCGGACACACCATCCCCAGCGTCAAAATCGTACCCGCCTTTGTCACCGGTACCACCTCATGCGTCCGCGCGATCTGCGCAGGAATAAGTTCGATCACTTCACGCTCAATATCGAGCTCCTCGAGATCGATCTTTTCATACGAATCCGGGCCCGCCAAAAACTCAAGGAATTCATCCGCGTTGAGTGCACCCATCGACATCAATATATTTACAATGCGTTCGCTGGAGGTCTCCTGTAGTTCCAACGCATCCCGTACGTTGTCCGCAGTCACCAACTCTGCAGAAACCAACAGCTCACCAATGCGTATCTCAGGTATTTGTTCGTCCGGGGCCATCTAAACACTCCGCGAATTCTACCACCATGGAAACTCAATTGTTTGACCATATATTCCAAGAGTGTATCACGACTGTCCCCCCGATCCATCGTCTAGCCGAACCGTTCCAAGACCCACCCGATTAGTTGAATATTAAACGTAAGCTGAATCCCCGCAATCAAAGTCAACGTCATAACCACCCGATTAAACGTCTGCTCCGTAAACCGATTCAGCAGCCACTTCCCTAGAAAAGACCCCACTGGAATCAAAGGGACCAGCCACAAATCAAACAGTAGTACATCCGCCTGAATCATCCCGATAGCGCCGTAAAAAGGCAGTTTCGTCAGATTCAGCAGCATGAACGTCCACGCCATGGTCCCGACGAAAAGCTGCTTTCCCATTCCCTGCGAGAAAAGGTAGAGACTAACAATCGGCCCTGCCGCGTGTGCCAGCGTAGTCGTAATTCCGGCACCCACTCCCGCAATCACCGCCGACCCCGGCCCGGCCCGATGCTCCGCAACCCACGACATCGATGTCTCTTTTGCGAAAATGTAGAACCCGAACAACAGCGCAATCACCCCCACAAACCGCTTCAACGGCACCGCATACTGCTCCACCCCGTTCTGCCCAATATACCACCAGATCGCCGTCCCAATCCCAATTCCAATTATCGCCGGAACATATATTGCGGAAACTTTTTTCCAGACCACATTCCGGCGATGATGATAGATTGCATTCATGTCGCACAACACCAGCAAAGGCAGCATCGTCGCAGCAACCTTGTCCACCGGCATCACCATCATCATCAACGGCAGCGACAAAATCGCCCCGCCCGACACTCCCGACTTGCTGATTCCCAGAATAATGATCGCCGAGCCTACCATTACCCAGAACATCGGCACCGGAATCCCCGGCTCAATAAACCCCTCCAGCATTCCCATCAGGCCTTGAAAATTTTTCCGTCGGGATCTGCAACACCCGCCGTCGCATTCCGCGAATCCACGACCAACTGCGCATGCTCAACAATAAACCCGCAATCATAATCCGAATGGTCCGTAGCAATGAGCACGGCATCGACGCTCGACAGACTCTCAGAAGTCAACTCCTCCGACGAAAGACCCAAATCAAACTTCCGCTGCGTGGGTAACTCAGGAATATACGGATCGTTATATGATACTTGCAATCCGCGCTTCTTCAGCATCTCCATCAGTGTAATCCCCGGCGACTCACGCGGATCAGCAACGTCCTTCTTATATGCCGCCCCCAAAACCAAAACACTCGCCCCCACCAATGCCTTCCCCTGTGAAGCCAACGCTTCCTCAAGCCGCATGATCACATAATCCGGCATCGCCGTATTCACTTCGCCAGCCAGCTCGATAAATCGACTCGTCACGCCGTGCTGCTTCGCCTTCCACGTCAAATAGAACGGATCAATCGGAATACAATGCCCGCCAAGACCGGGCCCGGGATAGAAAGGCATAAACCCGAAGGGCTTCGACTTCGCAGCCTCAATCACCTCCCATACATCAATCCCCATCTTCGAATACACCATCTTTAATTCATTCACCAATGCGATATTCACGCTTCGGAAGATATTCTCCAGAAGCTTCACCGCCTCAGCCGTCTCAGTACTCGAAACCCGAACTGTACTCACCACAATCTGCCGATACAACGCATCCGCCACGTCCAGCGAAGCCGCATCCGTCCCTCCGACCACCTTCGGAATCTTGCTCGTCGAATAATCAGGGTTCCCCGGGTCCTCACGCTCTGGCGAATACGCCAGCAAAAAATCCTCCCCTGCCTTCAATCCGCCAGCCTCCAAAATCCCGCGCAGCACCTCATTCGTCGTTCCCGGATAGGTTGTCGATTCCAAAATCACGATCTGATTCGCCCGAAGATACGGCGCGATCGACTCACCCGTCGAGACCACATAACTCAAATCCGGCCCCTGCTCATCATTCAAAGGCGTCGGCACACAAATCAGAATCGCGTCCACCTCGGCCGCACGTGCAAAATCCGTAGTCGCCTCCAGCAGCCCCCCGTCCGCAATCTCCTTCACTTCAGCCGACGGAATATGATGAATGTAGCTCTCCCCCCGGTTCAGACACTCCGTCTTCTTGCCGTCAATATCAAACCCGATTACCCGAAACCCGTTCCGGCAAAACTCCATCACCAGCGGCAGCCCGACATATCCCAGACCAACTACCCCAACCACCGCTGCCTTAGATTCTATCCTGTCAATAAATGCCTGCGCGTCCAATTCGATGTTCCTCTACAAAGCAAAAAATCCGAAACCCAATCATACCTTTTCCTCCCCCGACTTTCCCACAATGGTAACCCTGGGGTGACCCTGCGTGGTCGTTCCCTCACCATCCGGGACCACTTTCAACAAACCAAAAAGTGATGTCTTCGATCCTTGACCACGCCCGATTCCGCCTGTATGATGATTCGGGTACTCGTGTAGCTAAATACGAAATGGGTCGAATCTTACGGGACTTCGAAAATGCTGAAAACTGGTGACAAACTGGGTGTGTTCCAAATCATCGAGCTCATCGGAAAAGGCGGGATGGGCGAAGTCTATCGTGCACGGGATACCAGACTCGCGCGGGATGTGGCCATTAAAGTACTCTCCGAGTCCTTCGCCTCCAACGAGGATCGACTTGCACGCTTCGAGCGCGAAGCCAGATTGCTCGCCTCGCTGAATCATCCCGACATCGCAACCATCCACGACTTTTACAACGAAGATAATCACCACTTCCTCGTGATGGAACTCATCGGTGGTGACACGCTAGGCGATTACATTTAGCGCGGAGAGGGTTCAGTAGAAAACATCGTCGATTTGCTGCTCCAGATGGCAGAGGCACTCGAGGCGGCACATCGTGCAGGAGTCGTACATCGCGATCTCAAACCCGACAATGTAAAAATCGACGATAGTCGCCTAAAGGTTCTTGATTTGGGACTGGCGAAAGATACGCCTCTGCAGCCCGCCGAACTGCACCCCGACAGCCCCACAATCCAACAATCGCCCACGCCTCAAGTTGTCTCAGAAGCCGGTATGATCATCGGGACACCTATGTACATGAGTCCCGAGCAGACCCGCGGAAAAGATCTGGACGTACGGACAGACATCTGGGCTTTCGGATGCTGTTGTTACCAGGCTCTGACGGGCAAATCACGCTTCCAACGATTATGATCAATGGTGATGCAGACTATCTCAAATTACTTGAAACTAAGCAGAAACCCCTGTTTGACATGCTGGGTACGCCGCCAGAGCACAAAAAACATTATCTCATCGACGGCGGACACATGCCAGATAAAGCGATAATCGCGCGCGAAGCCCTCGTCTGGCTTGATCGGTACCAACCCCTAACCCTCGAAGACGAACCCGAAAACTAAACGCCCTCGGAAGTCCAGTATCCGACCACAAAACGCCCCGGATCGTCCGCTCCACGCCCAAATTTCATCCCTCAAACACCCCCCATCCGTCCGCAACATAAGACTCGAAAAAACAAAATACGCACTCCGTTCCCGTCGGACCCACATTCACGACGTCGCGTTGCCGGGCACTACCTCGTAATACAAGGTACCTTGTATTACGAGGTAGTGATGACGCTCTTTTTTGTCAATAGTTTACTTTTATAACCCGTTACCA
>DTSJ01000005.1 GCA_012965445.1 Candidatus Hydrogenedentota bacterium | reverse complement strand
CGCCGCGGATAAAGCCAATGTTATTGAGATTCAAAATGCAACCGAACGAGCGGCGAATCTGACGCGGCAGCTGCTGACATTCGGTCGGCAGCATGCGATATCTATCGAACCGACGAATTTGAATACGCTTATTTCCAGTGTCGAGGCAATGTTGTCACGGCTTATTCCCGAAAGTATTAGGTGTGTGTTTATTCAGAGTGATGCGCTGGATACGATCAATTGCGATACCGGGCAGATCGAACAGCTTTTGACGAGTCTGGCATAGAATGCTCGGGATGCGATGCCCGATGGCGGCGCATTGACGATAGAAACGGAAAATGTTGATTTGACAAGCGAACAAAGTGAGGCGATCAACGGGGCGATCTCAGGTTCGTACGTGCGCCTTTCGGTAACCAATACTGGCTCGGGTATGAGTACTCAGGTGCTTGAAAAACTGTTTGATCCTTTTTTTACACCGAAAGAAGTGGGTAAGGGTACCGGACTTGGAATGTCTGTTGTACATGGTATTCTCAAGTCGCATGGTGCACTTATAGAGATTGATACGGAAAACGGGGTGGGGACTTCGATACAAATCTACTTCCACGTGGTGGATGAAGCGATTGCGGAAGGATTGTCGGAAGATGACGCAAACGTAGTTGGCGGCAGCGAAACGATATTGCTGGTCGAAGACGATGCTCAGGTGAGGCGATTTGCAACGCATATCCTTTCGAAGGCAGGATACGCAGTAATAACGGCATTGGACGGTGTTGACGGACTGGGACAGTATCGTGCCAACGGATCGAAGATTCAGTTAGTTCTGACGGACGTAGTCATGCCCCGCAGCGGCGGCCAGGAATTGATGAAATGTATTCGTGAAATTGATGATATGGTACCAATCGTGTTTTCCAGCGGCTATCTGGCTGACGAGGCGTATACAGAGTTCCTTCGCGAAGGAATCCATGAACTGATTCAGAAGCCGTATAGTCCTGCGAAACTGCTTGGTGTTGTGAGGCGGGAACTTGATTGTGCTTCGGGCAACTAGTAAAAGCGAATGTAAGTCGGTGCAGGAATGGTTGTAAACGTGCCTGTTGGACTGAGTTTACCGGAGTCTTGATCGACGTGAAAACCCGCCATATTGTCCGACTGCTGATTACCAACGACCAACATTCTTCCAGCCGGATCGAGCGCGAAGTTGCGCGGTGTTTTGCCTCCCGTCGAGATGATCTGAATTTGTTCCAGCGTTCCAGTGTCTCGATCCAGTCTGAACGCGGCGATGCTGTCGTGGCCTCGATTAGATATGTATACGTGTTTGCCGTTTGGCGATACGCGAACTTCTGCGGTTGTTGAGTCGCCCTGGAAGTCTTCCGGCAGCGTTGAATAAGAGGCCAAAGGAGTTAACGTGCCGTCTGCGTATCGGTAGGCGACGACTTCATTGCCCATCTCAAGGGAGCAGAACGCGAACTTGCCGGAGGGATGGAAAACGAGATGGCGCGGCCCGGAGCCTGACGGTGTGGTGACATCTAAATCCGGCTTCGGCTCGAGGGTTCCTGTTTCGTTGTCGAAGGCGTAGGCCTTGATACGGTCCAGTCCGAGGTCTGGAACGAAGACATAGCGGCTGTCCGGGCTTTGTATGATTGAGTGAGGATGGGGCGCCTCTTGTCGTCGTGGGTTTGAGCTGGAGCCAATATGCTGGACATTCGCGGTTGGGAGTCCGAGATGGCCGTCCGATGCTATTGGATACGCAACGATGTTGCCTGCGCCGTAATTTGCGAGGAACAGGTGTTTTCCAGATTTGTTAACGCTCAAGTACGCAGGACCCGGGCCGTTCGAAGACACGGTGCTTATCTGGGTAAGCTCCATCGACTCTAAATCAATGGCATAATGCGTCAGATATCCGCTCTTTGTCCCTCTGTAGTCCCCGACTGCGTTCACGGAGTAAAGGTGCTTCCTGTCTTTTGCGATGGACAGGTAGGAGGGGTTCACGGCCGTCCAGGGGCCTTTTTCGAGGGCCAGCGCTCCGGTGTCGAGATGTACGGACCACAAGCTGATTCCTGCTCTTGCGGAGTCCTCTGGAGACAGATGGGCGGTATAGGTACCAACGTAGAAGTAGGCTTTGTTGTCGTCCACTGGGTCACTTTGGCAGTTTGCGCTGATGGCGAGAAGCGTAACGAATATGATAGTCCATAGCCGCATCCTGGTTTTTCCTCGGTGTTTTGTGTTCATTTTTGAGCGATGATCGTATGTCATCGTATCATTCATGGAATCGTGTTCCAAAGAAAAACTTGTCTTTTCATGCAATTTGTGAGATATCTATATACTATACGAAATGTGGAGGCAGGCAATGGCCAAGAAAACCGATAGTCCGGACGGCGGCGAGCAACTGGTCAAAGAACAGGTGATTTCGCGAGCCGACCTTGAGGAAGCCCGAAAGCGTGAGGAAGAAAGCGGCACGCCGTGGTATCGCCAGTTGATTCAGATGAAGAAGCTGAATTTCAATGCTGTAAACGATGTGCTGAACTACGAATTTCATTCCAAAGGCGCGCGGGAGTCTCATTCCAATCTTGGCGACCTGCTGGTTGAGCATGGTTCGCTGTCGGAAAAGAAGCTGACAAAAGCGCTGGCAGCCCAAAAACGCAACGGCAAGCTTCTCGGCACGGTACTCGTTGAGGAAGGCTTTGTCTCCGAGGAGGACATCGCGAAGGCACTGTGCAAGCAGTATGGAATGGAATACGCGGAACTCTCGAAAACGAAGAGTGAACGGGATGCGCTGGATCAGGTTCCAGAGAGCGTGGCTATTCAGAAAGAAATCATCCCGGTGAGCCTAAGCGGTTCGAGTATGGTGGTACTGGTGTCGGGTCCTCAGGCGCCTGATCGGCTGAAGGACCTTGGTGTACTTCTTGGCTTTCGGCTTATGCCCTACATGACGGCTGTGAGCGATATGAAGGCTGAAATTGAATCTCGATACGGGGGCCGCAAATCGACATCGAAGAAAACCTCGAAGAAGACAAAACAGAATATGGACGCGGCACCGTCTGAAACAAAAAAACGCAAGGTAAAAACGAAACCTAAACAGGAAGCTAAACCCATGACCGAAGTCACCAAAGAAGACAAAGCATTTGTGAGTGAATCCAGCCGTTTTGACGATATCGCTCAGGAGGCGCAGGGCGGCTCAGTGGTCAAACTGGTGTCGACAATCATTCGCGGCGCAGTGAACTCGGGTGCTACTGATGTACACCTTGACCCCCAGGAACCAGAGATGCGTGTGCGGTATCGCATAGACGGGACGCTGCATGATGTTATGAGCATTCCGGAGGACATCGAGAGCGCGGTGATTTCCCGGCTCAAGATTCTGGCTGATATCGATATTACAGAGACACGGCATCCTCAAGACGGCCATATCAGTATGGATTTTGACGACAAGGAGTTTGATATCCGTGTGGCTTCGCTACCCACGTTTCTGGGAGAGCGTATCGTTCTTCGTCTGCTTGATCAGTCTTCAGTACTTGCGGGAATCGGCGATCTCGGACTTGATGCGGACGATGAGAAGACGCTGGCCAGGGTCATTGAGCAACCCTACGGAATGATTCTTGTGACGGGTCCGACAGGAAGCGGCAAGACGACGACTTTATATTCGTGCTTGAATGAGAAAGATGTGATGACGGATTCTATCGTGACGCTTGAGGATCCGGTGGAGTATCAGCTATCGGGAATCAATCAGGTTCAGATCGATCCGGAAATTGATCTGACTTTTGCTCATGTATTGCGGGCATCTCTACGACAGGATATTGACGTTTTGCTGGTGGGTGAAATCCGCGATCCAGAGACGGCGCGAATAGCGGTTCGTGCGGCGATGACGGGGCATCTTGTGTTCAGCACACTGCACACGAATGATGCTCCGGAGGCCATTGTAACGCTCGGGAATATGGACATCCCGCCGTACTTAATTTCGAATGCACTGACGGCTGTGGTTGCGCAGCGCCTGGTGCGTACGATATGTCCTGACTGCAAGAAGAGTTTCAAGCCTTCGAAGACACTGCTTAAATCGATCCGACTGCCTGAGTCGACTAAGAAACTCTACCGTGGCGAGGGTTGCGATAACTGCTACCACACGGGATATAAGGGTCGTTCGGGAATCTTTGAGATTATGGAAGTTACGGAGGCGGTCCGAAAAATGATCAGCGCTGGAGAGCCGCTGAGCAAGATTACGAAGGCTGCGAGACTCAAGACGATGGCTGAGAGATGCCGCCAGAAGGTGAAGAAGGGCGAGGTGACTGCGGAAGAATTCCTGCGGGCGATTCGCACCTGACGCAATCCTAACGTACTTAGATATCGCCGGATAGTTTGTCAATATGCAGACAGGCTGTCTGGTGTTTTGTTTCTGATCCGACCCACGGGGGGACCGTGTTGGCGCAATCGGCTTGGGCTTTGGGGCATCTTGGGTGAAAGGAGCATCCTGCGGGCGGATTCGTTGGTGAGGGCAGGTCTCCTTCGAGGAGAATACGCTGGCGCGTCAATTCCTTCTCGGGATCTGGAATCGGGACGGCACTGATGAGTGCCCGGGTGTAGGGATGCTGCGGGGAGTCGAGGACGGCCTTGGTGGGGCCTTCTTCAACAATACGGCCGAGATACATGACAGCAACCGATGTAGCGATGTGGCGGACTACGGAGAGGTCGTGGGTGATGAAGATGAGACTGAGGTTTTCCTCCTTGCAGAGTTTTGCAAGGAGGTTCAGAATCTGCGCCTGAACGGAAACATCGAGCGCGGAGACGGGTTCATCTGCGATGATCAGTTTTGGCTTCAGGGCGAGTGCGCGCGCAATGGCGATGCGCTGGCGCTGTCCGCCTGAGAATTCGTGTGGATACTTCTTCATGAAGCGGGGCGCGAGGCCTACTTTTTCCATGAGTTCGGCCACCTGCGCGGTAACGGTGGCCTTCGTAGCGAGTCCATGGGCGAGCATGGGTTCGGACAGGGCGGTAAAAACAGTCATTCTGGGGTTCAGGGAGGCATGGGGGTCTTGAAATATCATTTGTGCAGCCATACGCGCTTCCCGCAATTCCGCTGCCGACATATTTTGCAGGGATTGACCCCTCAGTCGAGCAATGAATCCCATAATCATGGCACGTACTGCCGACATTCTCCGCATGGATTTCCCCTGCAGCAGGACGGTTCCTGCGGTCGGGGGAACTAGATTGAGGATGCTTCTGGCGAGGGTTGATTTTCCACAGCCGGATTCGCCAACAAGGCCCAGGATGTCACCCTGGCGGACTTCGAAGGATACGCCGTCGACGGCTTTGACGGTTCCGATGGTCCGGGCAAAGATGATACCTTTTCGCACGGGGAAATAGGTCTTGAGGTCGCGTACATCGAGGAGGAGATCGCTCATAGTGCGATCTCCTTAACGCGGATGCAGGCTGTGGCGCGGCTTGATTCGATTGCCTGCAGGTGGACACTTCCGGCGCGACATCTGTCGTGGGCATGTTCGCACCTGGGGGCGAATGGGCAGCCCTGGATTGGACGAGTCAGGTCGGGGGGCATGCCGGGAATGGAGTAGAGTTCCTTACCGTCGGTATTCATGGAGGGCAGACTGTTGAGCAGTGCCTTGGTATAGGGGTGGCACTGTCTGGCGAAGAGATCCCGTGCCGAAGCAGATTCGCAGATACGACCCGCGTACATGACGAGGACATCGTCGCAGGTGCCTGCAATAACGCCGAGGTCGTGGGTGACGAGGATTACGGCCATGCCTTTTTTTTTCTGCATGGAGTTAATTAGCTCGAGTACTTGTGCCTGGACGGTCACGTCGAGCGCGGTGGTTGGCTCGTCGGCTATGAGCAGATCGGGTTCGGTGATAAGCGCCATTGCGATGACGACTCGCTGGCGCATCCCGCCAGAGAATTGATGTGGATAGGCCTTCATCTGCTGGGGGGCATCTTGTATTCCGACGGCTTCGAGCATTTCGATGGCCTTTTGAGATGCCTCGGATTCGGATGTGTTGGAATGAACACGAAGGGGTTCCATCAACTGCGCACCGATGGTCATATAGGGGTTCAGGGCGGTCATGGGATCCTGAAAAATCATTGAGATTCTGCGACCGCGAATGTCCCTCAATTGCCGGGGAGTCGTCTGCAGCAGGTCTTGTCCGTCGAATGAGGCTGAACCGGATTCGATTTTGCCGGGCGGCACGGGTATCAAGCCC
>DTSJ01000004.1:849-1650 GCA_012965445.1 Candidatus Hydrogenedentota bacterium | reverse complement strand
AGCGTCACTGTTTTTGCATAGAGATACGCGAATTTGAGTGTGCGCAGATACTCGTCAAGTGTCTCGTGCAGAGAGGGGAACGTCTCCACCAGATTGCACACCTCGAAGGACTCAAGGCTCTGCTCCGCGCACGGGTTCGTACCCATGACTTTCGCGTCCAGATCATTCACGCCGTCTTTCATGCGTCCGTATGCGCGGGCATTTTCCAGCCAGAAGTATCCGGGTTCACCGTTCTTCGCCGTCTGCATGCCGATACTGTCATAATTGATACCGATATCAGCCAGTACGCTGTTGTTCGATGCCCAGCGCCAGTCACGCAGCTTCTGTTCATGCAGTTTGGGATCTTTGAGTTCCAGATATTCCTCGTCGTCCGTCTTGCCCAGAGCAAGCTCTGCTGTGCGGCGCACACCGCCCGAAACCACGCACTTGCCAATCACGTTCATCAGGTCCGTGATATCGGTCGACGTGATGCGCTCGCCGATTCGCGGCTCAAGAATCGTATCGATGTTCTTGACGCATTCGATAAGCGGGCCGGGCCCTGGAGCGATTCCGCCGAAGGTATTTATGGTCGAACCGATTGGGCGAATCTGTGAGTAGTCAATATTGGCTGGTCGCTTTCCATTCCCCACATAGGCTTCGAGAAGCACACGGACGAGGTCAACCCAGCCTTCTTTGGAGTCTTCCACCTGGTGGGTGTAGCCGGCTGTTTCGGCATTTTTGACGTAGACTTGTCCTGCACCTTCACAGTCAAACGCGACGCCGACACCGAGCATCGACATGTCCATGAGGAAACAGAACGGA
>DTSJ01000004.1:0-839 GCA_012965445.1 Candidatus Hydrogenedentota bacterium | reverse complement strand
GAGCTTGCTCTGGGCAAGACGGACGACGAGGAAACAGAACGGAGCGGAGAAACTTACGTCGATTTCGTTAGTGGAAACAAAGGCACAGTTATTCAACGCCGCCGAGCCGCGCTCGTAAATGTAATCCGAACCCATCATCCAGAGGCCGCGGCCTGGAGGGAGAAAACGGAAGTTCCACATGAGTCCGTACATCTCCTGCGCGGATTTCTGTGCCTTGTAGGGTATCCACGGAAGCTTGAGATTTTTACAATGGTTCAGCTGAATGGTGTAGCAGCCTTCAACCACGCGGCGTACGGTTTCCCAGTACTCCTCCGTGCGCTCAGAGCCGTCTTCGCTTCTGATGACACGTGCGTACGTTCGCTTGAAAGTGACATAGCCCAAGGGCCCCCAACTGGGCTGTTCGCCGTCAAACTCGGATAAAAATTTCTCTGATAACTTGAATCGTTCATTTACTGCAAACATTGCTGCTCTCCCCGACCGGTTCCACTTCGCTTCATTTCCCCGCTACCTATAAATAATATATGATTCAAACACATAATTCCTAGACCTTGCGGTGGACGGTTTTCACCCAGGGCAATCCGTCTACCATTTCTTCTTCATAGTCTCCAAGCAGATTCGGGTATTTATCTTTGAGCAAATCATAGACCTGACTGAATACCAAACGAATTTCTTCTTCCGCGCTCGGCTCCGTACGCATCTCAATGACATGACGCAACGTGCGGAAATTGCACGACCACCCGATTGTCGTAGCAACACCAATTGGAGCAACGCGCCGAGCAACTGGAAACTGATTTTGAACAGAACGAAGTCGATTTAGGCAACTTAAGCGACACTCTGAC
>DTSJ01000003.1 GCA_012965445.1 Candidatus Hydrogenedentota bacterium | reverse complement strand
ATTTGAAAGGATCAGGGCGACGCGGGAATCTCCTCCCATATTCAACATTTCATTTCCGCAGGGACACTTCACCTGCATCTCATTGCGAATGAAACGTAGTGAAGCGCGGAAGTCGGGATTGGAAAAGAAACAGGGAGCCGTGAAAACTGCTCCACGACTCCCTGCGATTGATTCGATCTATTTTATTTCGTGTCTAGTCAGTCGACGCTTTCTTTCTGATTGCGAGTCGCGCACGATCTGTATCCGACAACGCGAGCGGCGTGATGCCGAGTTTTTCGTCATCGAAGGTGGATGAACCGCCCGTGAAGGCCATTTCGTCCGCTGAGTAAAGTCCCCATTTCACGTCTTTCGTGGGGTCCGGGTTGTGGATGTTGTCAGCTGAGTTATCGTGGATACTGCGCATGATGAACTTGGACCCCTTGGGGAATTTCCAGGGTTGTTCAAATGGATACGTGAACTGCCAGTCAAAGTCGTATTCCGGAATATCGAGCATGAGTAGCTCTCTGTCAGAATCCGGCAGTTTCGCAGTCTGGCTGATACTCTTGCCGCGCAGGTGCATGTGGCCGCCTACGGAGTACATAGTCAGATCCTTGAACGCTGTAAACATTGCGGTATGTTCAGAGTTCGGATCCCCGGCTTTGATGTTAAGATTCGGCTGCACAACCATCATCGCACGAATTCGTTTATCGATGGTTTCTTCGGGCGAAGCCAGATGAAGCGCGACACTGGAGTGATCGACCTGCTCCAATCCGGTTGCATTGTAGTAATGCGCCTGTAGAATCAGGTCTTTGCCTTTAGTAAGTTTATGACCTACGCCTATGGGGGTGAGCGGCGCCACGTTTCCGGGTGCCCACATTGCGACGATGCTTGCACCGCCGAGTTTACCCATATCGGCACATTCACAGCCAGGCTCCGGCGTTTCGGCATCGACTCTATCGAATGCGCCACTCGTGTCCTCAAAAAGGATAAAGTGATGCGCTACTTCGGAGTTGCCCGCTTGAAACTCAACGCCTTTCAGCCACATTTCCTGATCAACGCCGAAGGGGATCTTGAAGCAGTAGTAGAGGTCAGATACGTCAGCACCTACCGTGAAGGGATGCTCTGGCTGGAGGACGATGTCGGGAATGCGATTGACCCAGCCGCCTTCGAAGGATTTGAATACTTTTACAGGAGGCAGGTCTGCGGGGTTGCCCGGTTTGGCACCCTGATCAACCCAGTCCGTAAAGGTCTTGATTTCTTCCGAAGTCATATTCGAGTCGCCGTGGAATCCCATTTCGCCGGGTTTTCCCGGGTAAGGCGGCATCTTGCCGGCTGCAACCTGCTCGCGAATAGCTTTCGCCCAGGGACGTGCCTGGTCAAATGTTTCGAGCGAGAACGGCGCGACTTGTCCGGGGCGATGGCAGTTCAAACAACGTTCCTGGACGACGGGCATTACGTCCTTGCTCCAGGTGACGGGTGCTGCGGTCGCGGACAGGCCAGTGGCCATAATCAGCGCTGCAGGCAGTACATAGCTTAGTTTCTTAAGTGACATTGTCACTTCCTCCCTTTTCAATGAACCCTGCAATTTTGTAATGACCGCAAAGTTCTATAATGTCAATACACGCACGGGCATGGCCACCAGCTCCGATAAGGATGATTTCATCCATTTAA
>DTSJ01000002.1 GCA_012965445.1 Candidatus Hydrogenedentota bacterium | reverse complement strand
ACGCGCGTGTTGAAGATGGGGAACCGCGTCTTCTGGAGCGATAGCTCCGTTCGTCCAAATATCAAGCAACAAACGATCATAATCAGTCGTCTGACCCACACGCGCATCTTCCACCAGGAAATTCACTTTCGTGATCGGCGAGAAGTTCGCGTCCAGGTAAACGGTACCGAGAGGCGCATGATCAAGCTCAAACTTGTCCGCCGTCACATAACCGCGACCGCGAGCAACCTTAATCTCCAGTTCCAGTTTCGTAGTCTTGTTCGTCGAGGTCAGCAATACATGGTCCGGGTTATGGCAAACTGCTTTATCCTGGCCAGCGAACAGGTCACCAGCCGTCAACTCGCCGACGCCCTTAAACACATGGGTAAAGATGATCGAATCACCCTCAGTCATGCTCAGCTCACACTGCTTCAAATTCAGCACGACCGTCGTCAGATCTTCATGTACACCCGGAATCGCCGAAAACTCGTGCGTAATATTTTCAAATCGAACGGCTGTCACGGCAGCACCGGATAACGACGCCAGCAGAACGCGACGCATCGAGTTCCCTACTGTCGTTCCATAGCCGCGCTCAAACGGTTCCACCGCAAATCGTGCATACGTGTCCGTGAAGCCGTCTTCAATTTTTACCCACGTCGGTATTACAAAATCTTCACTTATCATCTGCGTCGTCCTTTAACCTGTAATTCAACCTAAATAGAGTATTCAGTATCACCACCGCGCAAGGTCAACAATTAGACCCGGCGCCGCTTCCGGGCACGACACCCGTTGTGAGGAATTGACGTTGTGTCACGTATCAGGGTGACCTCCAGACCAGCGGCCTGAATCGCACGTATCGCTGATTCACGACCAGAACCCGGCCCCTTCACATGGATACGGACATCCTTCAACCCGATCTCGAGGGCCGCTAGCGCCGCTTTTTCTGCCGCAAGCTGCGCCGCATAAGCGGTGCTTTTGCGTGATCCGGTAAAACCAACCTGACCAGCACTGGACCAGGAAATCACGTTTCCACGCGAATCCGTTATCGAAATAATCGTGTTATTGAAAGTCGCCTGAATATGCGCCAAACCCGATGTACTCGACAGGGCTATGCGCCTCTTCTTGCCTTTTCGCTTTTCTGTAGCCACCTGAGAGGCCTCCTTTATTAAACGTTCTTCTTAACGGCTGTTTTACGTGGACCTTTTCGGGTCCGCGCATTCGTTTTCGTCCGCTGTCCATTTGCCGGCAGACCCTTCTTGTGACGGCTCCCGCGGTAGCAGTTAATATCCATGAGGCGCTTCACGTTCGAGGTCACCTCGCGACGCAAATCACCTTCAACTTTGTAATCATTCTGAATCAAAGCGGACAGAGCATTCACTTCTTCATCAGTCAATTCACTCACGCGCAACGCAGGGTCAATGCCCCGTGTTTCCATCAATTTCCGCGCTCGGGCAGGACCAATTCCCATAATACTCTGAAGGCCAATTTCGACCCGCTTCGATCGCGGAAGATCTACACCAACAATACGTGCCATAGCTCAAAATCTCCTCAGATTAACCTTGACGCTGCTTGTGCTTGGGGTTCTCGCAAATCACGCGAACCCGGCCGCGCCGTTTAATTATCTTGCACTTGTCACAAATTTTCTTCACTGAACTGCGTACTTTCATCTCTCTCTCCGTGGGGAATATCGCATTCCCTGAATCCATAAGTCATCCCGGCTACGCCGGAACGCCTCGTGCTACTGCTCCTGCCATCTCACCCCAGCGCCATTGGTCGCAAGGGGAGACCGATAAAATCTCAGGCGGTCCTTCAGGCTGAATGACAATGCTGTGCTCGAAATGAGCGCTGGGCTTGCCGTCCGCCGTTACCGCCGTCCAATCATCCTCCAAAACCTTCACTTTATGCGTACCCAGATTCACCATGGGCTCAATGGCCACAACCATGCCGGCCTTCAGCCTCGGCCCACGGCCTCGAGTCACATAATTCGGAATCTGCGGTTCTTCGTGCATCTCTGAGCCAATACCGTGGCCCACAAAATTGCGTACAATACCTAAATTCTCCGGCTTAATCGTATCTTCAATCGCCCGCGAAATATCCTGCAAATAATTTCCCGCGCGCGCCGCATCAATACCATTTGCCAGCGACCGTTCCGTCACACGCATAAGCCGCTTGCGTCCATCATCCAGCTCGCCGCACGCAACCGATAACGCCGCGTCGCCGTAATAGCCTTTATAATTCACGCCAACATCGATACTGCAAATCTCGCCGTCCTGTAGCTCGCGCTCATTCGGTATCCCGTGAATGATCACTTCGTCCACCGAAATACAGGTCGATGCCGGATACCCCTGGTATCCAAGAAATGACGGAATTCCGCCTGCATCACGAATCAGCGCTTCTGCCTCAGCATCGAGATCGCAAATCATTACGCCCGGCTCAATTTTCGCGGCCAAAGTGGTAAGGACCGTGGCTACGGTCTGATCCGCAATACGCAATAAATCGATCTCGCGTCGGCTCCGAATCGCAATCATAATCTAGATCGCCTCCGGCGGCTTTAAAAACTCTTCAACTTGTGCTGCGATTTCATCCGGCGTCATAGCGGAACCGCCGATCTCACATCGCAAACCGCGTTCGTCATAAAACGCGATCATAGGCTCGGTCGTTTCGTGATACACATTGAGACGTTTTCGAATCGTCTCCTCTGTATCGTCTTCACGCTGAACCAGCTCTGTATTTTCGCAACCCTCGAAATCGCAATAGCCGTCTCGCTTGGGCTGCTTAAACTTCAAATTATATATACGTCCGCACTCCGGACAAGTCCGTCGTGCGGTCAAACGTTCCACAATCTCGCTATCCGAAACCGACAGCACAAACGCAAAATCCAGCGCCTCGCCACGATCCGCCAACATCTTCTCAAGCGCCTGAGCCTGCGGCAATGAACGCGGAAAACCGTCCAGGATATACCCGTCCACACAATCCGCATCGCCAAGCCGATCAACCACTATTTCACATGCCAATGAATCAGGAACCAATTCGCCCGAATTCATGTATTCTTCTACTCTTCGACCCAACTCCGAATCGCTTTCCAGTTGGGACCGAAATATGTCACCAGTCGATATATGAGGCAAATCAAACTTCTTTGCAACGCGCCGGGCTTGTGTGCCTTTACCGGCACCCGGAGCACCTAATATCAATATCCGACCCGCCAATCGACCTATCCTCTCCGGCTCCGTATTCGTCGACCACCCTTGGAAAATCCATCGTAATTACGCATTATCAAATGCTGTTCCATTTGCTTAACCGTATCCAGCGCAACGCCCACCAAAATCAACAGGCTCGTGCCGCCGAAAAACTGAACTATGGAGAAATCGTAAATCTCCAATGCCGAATACATAATATTCGGAAGCAAGGCCACACCTACCAGGAAGGCCGAGCCCACCAGCGTAATGCGCGTCATCACCGTATTCAAATACTCGGCGGTCGCTTTTCCTGGACGAACTCCAAGAATTACCCCGCCGTACTTCTTCATCTGATCAGCCATTTCAATCGGATTGAACGTAATCGCCGTATAAAAAAAGGAGAAAAACAGTATCATAACCGAAAAAACCAGACTGTACATCCAGGTTCCCTGTGCAAGCCATTCGCCGAATATCTTGCTGACAATCGGTACATCAACCGTCGAAGCCAGCATATTCGGAATCATCAGAAGCGATGATGCGAAAATAATCGGTATCACGCCCGCCTGATTCACCTTCAACGGAAGATAACTCCGCTGGTTGCCCATCACCGCACGGCCTTTTACCTGCCGCGGATACTGAATCGGAATACGCCGCTGTCCCGTCGTCACCAGGATAGTTCCACCGACCACGAAAACGAATACCGCCATCAAAATTCCGAACTTGAATATGCTGATCTCGCCTGTGTCGATCAATCGCAGCAGGTTGATCATCGCATTCGGCATACCCGCGATAATACTCGCGAAAATAATCAGAGACATTCCGTTTCCGATGCCGTGCTCGCTAATCTGCTCGCCGACCCACATAATAAATGCCGTACCTGTCGTAAACGAAAGTACGCACAGCAGATAAAAAGGAACACCAGGGTTCTCCCATACAAGAATCGGCTCGGACCCCTCATTCATCGAAAGTAGAAACTTCGCCAGAGCAAGCGACTGAACGATACAAATTGCAATCGTTGCATACCGCGTCAGTTCGTTGATTTTCTTCTGACCCTCGGCACCGAGCTTCCGCAGCGCCTCAAGTTGCGGCACCACCACGACCAGCAGCGACATAATAATCGAAGCGCTGATATACGGCATGATACCCAACGCAAATATCGTCGCATTGCGAAACGCACCGCCGGAAAACATATCATAGAAACCAAGCAGACCACCCATATCATCGATGCGCGCAGCAAGGGCCTGCCCCTTCACACCCGGCGTAGGAACATGGCGGCCAAGACTGATCACCACCAGCATCATAAACGTAAACGTGATGCGCTGCTTCAGTTCCGGTATCTTGAAAGCATTCCGAAATGCTTCAATCGGTTGGGCCAATTATTTACCCTGACCTTTCTTACGATTCTTAACCGCACGGGCCACAGGAGCCTCAATCAGCTCAACACTGCCGCCCGCAGCCTCAACCTTGGACCGCGCACTCTCGGAAATCGCGTCAACCTTCAACACAAGTTTCTTCGTAACTTCGCCGCGACCCAACACCTTCACCCGAGCAGATGTCTTCTTGATAACGTGCTTCGCGAGCAGCGATTCCAGAGTAATCTCCGCGCCGTCTTCAAAACTCTCCGCAAGCACATCCACATTGATCTCGGTCAACGGATGACGCTCGGAATGGTTGAAACCGCGCTTGGGAAGCCGACGGTTCAAAGGCATCTGTCCGCCCTCAAAACCGAAACGACGTGAGTATCCTGATCGAGACTTCTGACCCTTGTGGCCCCGACCACTTGTCTTGCCGTGACCCGAACCGGGGCCGCGTCCGATGCGCTTGCGTTTCTTGACTGCGCCGGGTGCCGGGCTTAAATTGCTTAAATCCATCATAATAGTGACCTGTTTCCTAAATTCGCTTCTACAGCACCTGCGCAACGTCAATGCCACGCTTTGCAGCAATCTGCTCTACTGTTTCCAGTTCACGCAGACCGTTCAACGTCGCCCAGACCACGTTCGTGGCATTATTCGATCCAAGCGACTTCGTCAATATGTTGCGATATCCCGCCGCTTCCAATACTGCACGCACGGGACCACCCGCAACCACGCCCGTACCAAGAGAAGCCGGCTTCAGCATCACACTCGCGGCGTCAGACTTGCCAATAATTTCATGAGGAACCGTCGTATTCACAATTGGAACGGTGAACATTGATCGCTTCGCCTTCTCAATGGCCTTGCGAATCGCATCCGGAACTTCAGAAGCCTTGCCCTTCGCTGCGCCGACTTTTCCCTTGCCATCGCCAACTACGGCAATTGCACTGAAACTGAAACGGCGTCCGCCTTTTACCACCTTTGATACACGGTAAATCTTCACGACATCTTCGATGTATTCAGAATCTCTTTTAGGAGCCCGCTTCTTGCCGCCTTTGCGATCTCGCTTACCGCCTTCTTGTTTGTCGTCACTCAAAACCATGCTCTCCTGTCGGCTGTTTCGCCGAGATTCCTCATTCCGAAACTAAAACTTCAATCCGCCTTCACGCGCGGCATCAGCCAGTGCCTTCACACGACCGTGATACAAACGGCCACCACGATCAAATCGGATCGCTTCGATAGATTCTTCCTTGGCAGACTTTGCCAGCGCTTCACCGACCTGCTTCGCGGCGTCAACATTTCCGCCTGCAATATTCAGAGACACCGACGACGAGGCAGCCAGTGTAGTGCCGCTCACATCATCAATAATCTGTGCGTAAATGTGTTTCAATGAACGACGCACGTTCAGGCGTGGTACCTCTGCACTTCCCGATATATGCTTACGCACACGCTTTCTGCGGCGTATAAGTAAATCTGCTTTATGTGACCGTTTCGACATGATCTGTTTCTTCCTTAACTCAGTAACTGTTAAACGCCGGCCTTACCAGCTTTGCGACGGACATACTCATTGCTGTAGCGGATTCCTTTGCCCTTATAAGGCTCCGGTTTGCGCCACGCGCGGACCTGAGCCGCCGCCTGACCCACCTGCTGCTTATCTATTCCGACTACTTTTATAGTTGTGTTGCC
>DTSJ01000001.1 GCA_012965445.1 Candidatus Hydrogenedentota bacterium | reverse complement strand
CTGGAAGTAGTGGTATCGAAACGGCGGATACGAGAACGTGGATGAATGCGTGAGGACATCGCCGGACTGCCACTGATCTTTCACAAGATGTGCGGCTGATCGGCTGTCTATTTTGTATCGGGCGCCGATGACATGATCCCATACCGGGTGAATGTTCTGCTGATATACGTCGGACAATGCGGGTATCGTCATCAGAGTGAAAAGAGCAACGACTAGCACACGTCCGGCCTTAACCCGGATTGATGCGACGCCGAGGCCCATCAGGATATAGACAGGGACGGTGAACGGCAATTGTATACGGTAGGTGTAGAAAGCAAAGTCCTGCGTAGCCCATACCGCAATCTGAAACAGTATCGGAAACGCGGATAGACACGAAATGAACTTTGCCTGTCGTATCGATTTCCTGGACTCGATAAGACCGAGAAGCAGGATTGCCCCGCCGAAGAAAAACAGGGCCCAGTACAAGGGGACGTTCGACGAGTATCCTGCGAAGAAGTTTTTCAGGGTAAGGAGCGCTGTTTTCAGGGTGGGATGTGGAAACCAGTGTTCTTCCGCGTTCGTGTGCATTTGCCAATACCTCAATGCCATCAGAAACGGCGGAATGATGAGCATAAGAATTGACAACTGACTGATGGTCCACGGCACGATTTTTTTCCGGTATCGCTTGAAACAGGTCAGCGCGTACACGTTTATGGACAGCAGATAGAACGCAGAGAAATAGTATGAATAAAACGCCAGCGTGCCGAAAATGACCGTGCCTGCCCAGTACTTTCTGCCCCCTTCCTCGAGCGCACGCAGCGAGCAGTACATTCCGAGTACTGCCAGGAAGGCATACAGTGTGTGAGGCCTGAATTCCTGTGCATAGTAGACCTGAAAGGGAGACAGGGCGATGAACCAGGATGCGATGAGCGCGGCGCTCCGGTTCTGAAACAGGCGCATCGCCAGAACGTAAGTCATCCAGATGAGACCGACGCTGTAGGCCATCGGCATGAGGCGCAGATAGAAATCGGAGGCGGTTGATCCCATCTCGATCCCGAGAACACGATCGCCGAAGCTGACCCAGACGAGACATAGAAAGGAGTTGAGCGGCTGAAGGCGACTCTCACTGGCGGACAGAAAGGTAAAGCTCCAGTCTACATAGGTTGAGCCGAGGAGGGTCGTGGATTCGTCGTACCACAGGCTGTGTCCGGCGAGACTGTAGAGGCGAAAAACGATTCCACCGAGAATCACTGGCCAAAGCGGGTGCCTCCGGAATGCGGGTGCCTTCGGCGAAACTGATGCCTCAATCGAAGCATCTTTCGTGTCAGCCATGGGTCTTGATTCCATGCGCAACGAGACCGCCGGAGTACGGCAGGATGTAGCGCCCGAAGGTAAGCCGATGGAGGACATAGCCGACGGATTTGATGCTCCAGATAATCACTTCGCTCACGAACGATCCGCAGGCATAGGGAACGGCGATATCGATTTTCATGTCTTCGCACCCGGAGCGCTCGAAATACATTGCCAGGGTCCGGGGTGAGAAATCGAAGAGATGGCGTGGCGCTTCGAAATAGATGGGCACCTGCGGGAAGTACTGCTTAAGTTTGATGAAGGGTTCCACATGCGGCGTCTGGATTACCAACAGTCCTCCGGGAGCCAGCCACTTCGTGATGCGCTCCAATACCGCCGTCGGATTCTTCACATGCTCCAGAACCGTAATCATCATAATACAATCGAAAGTTCCGGGGTCGAAGTCCACATCGTCGACGGTCCCTTCGTGGATTTTTGCGGATGGAACGCGTTTTCGGACGTAATTGATCGCGTTGTCCCCGATTTCCACGCCTTCGAGTGTCCACTTCGAAAATTTCGCCATTTCCGCGAGGACGGCGCCGAATCCGCAGCCGATATCGAGCAGTTTTCCGCCGTCGGGCTTGCGCTTGCGCACGATTCTGCGCAGCTGCTTCTCGGTGTAGCCCAGGCCGCGCGCGGCAACCTCTTCGGGAGAATCGTCCAGGTACATGTTGTCATAGAAGCCTAGAATTTCATCGGCGGTGGGCTGCGGATTGATATATACGAGCCTGCACTTGTCGCATTGGCGGAGATCGTAGTCGAGTTCTTTCCCGATCGAACAAAATGCTTCGCTTCCGCAGAAATCGCACACGACATCTTCGACATTCTTGATGTCGAAGGGGTGATCAACAGTGGTATAGAACGATTTTTTGACTTCCTGAGTCAATTCGGGACGATCCTTTCAGGCTCTTGGTAAGCCTATCACAGTGGCGGAATCGACTTAAAATCACGGCGGACATGAGAGGCGTTCGGATTCATTTGTACGAAGGGTTCGGAAATATTGAACCGAATCTGTTTTCGTGATATTTTGATGGTTTCATTTTGACATCAATAGACGCCAGACACTGGCTTGGAGGAATTTCGATGGACGGTTTAATCATGGATTACGAACTGACGCTGGACTCGGTTTTGCGTCGTGCAGAGCAGCATTTTCACAAGAAGGAGATCGTGACGCGGCTGCCGGATAAATCGTTTCACCGATACAATTATCGCGATATGGCGCACCGGGCGAAAAAACTTGCGTCGGCGCTCAAACGCCTGGGTATCAGGGAAGAAGACGCGGTGGGGACTTTGTGCTGGAACCACTATCAGCACCTTGAATGCTACTTCGCGATCCCGATGATCGGCGGCATCCTGCACACGCTCAATCTCCGTCTGCACGCCGATGATCTCGACTACATCATCAACGATGCGAACGATCAGGCGATCATTGTCGATGCGTCCCTCCTTCCGATCCTGGAACCCCTCAAGGGAAAGATCAACCCGAAACATATCATTGTCATCACGAACGGCGAAGACCCCCCTGACGGCATGCTGGACTACGAAACGCTTCTGACAGCTGAAGACGAAGCCGACTACGAACAGACGCCCCTCCGCGAAAAAATGGCCTCGGCGATGTGCTACACCTCCGGCACGACAGGAAAACCCAAGGGCGTTCTTTATTCGCATCGCTCGATGCTGCTGCATTCGCTCGGCGCCGCGCTGCCGGATGCGATGGATGTGCGTGAAGGGGACTGTATCCTTCCCGTGGTCCCCATGTTCCACGCAAACTCGTGGGGCCTTCCTTATGCCGCAGCGATGGCCGGACCGAAGCTGGTTTTTCCGGGGCCGCATCTGGATGCGGAAAGTCTGCTGGAGGATTTTGAACAAGAAGAAGTGACGATGACGGCGGGTGTACCGACGATTTGGAACCTGCTGCTGACGACGCTGGATGCGAATCCCGAAAAGTACAAGTTGAAGCTGCGGAAGCTGATTGTGGGCGGCTCAGCCGTGCCGGTGAGCATGATCAAGAACTTCGAGGAGAAGCACGGACTCAACATTGTGCAGGCCTGGGGGATGACGGAGATGTCTCCGATCGGCACGATATCCAACATGAGCACTGAAATCCGCGAAATGGACAAAGAAAAGCAATACGAATACAGAGCCATGCAGGGCACCCCGACCCCGCTGGTTGAGATTCGCGCGCGGGGCGACGAAGGGCTGATTCCGTGGGACGGAAAGGCGATGGGAGAACTCGAAGTGCGCGGCTCCTGGATTGCGAGCGCTTACTACAACCGCCCAGATGCGGCGGATCGCTTCACGGATGACGGCTGGTTCAAGACCGGCGATATCGTCAGTATTGATGAAATCGGCTACGTGAAGATTCAGGACCGGACGAAGGACCTTGTTAAATCAGGCGGCGAATGGATCAGCTCCGTTGACCTGGAAAACACGATTATGGGCCATCCGGCGGTTGCGGAAGCGGCTGTGATCGCGATTCCGCATCCCAAGTGGGACGAGCGACCGCTGGCGGCGGTCGTGGTGAAGAAAGGCGCGACGGTGACCGAGGATGAAATCAAGGCCTACCTCGCGGACCATGTAGCGAAATGGTGGATTCCCGATGCGGTGGAGTTTATCGATGAAGTTCCCAAGACGTCCGTTGGGAAGTTCAAGAAGACGGAGTTGCGCGAGATGTTTAAGCATTACACCTTCGACTAAGAAAGCCAGAACTATTTTCGCATCAGATCGTCCAAACCGAACACAGACACGGAACTTGGACAAATAACCTTCGCCGAGAATGGCTTAGAGTGGAAGAACCAGAAGAAACAACAGGTCCGCGGTTGTGGGGGCCATGGGCGACAGTTGGATTCGGACTGATTGTCGCTACAGCCTTTCTCGCGACTCAAGTGATCGTGTTGATTGTCATGATCATTGTAAAAGTTGTAACGGATCCCAAACTCGATACGACGCAGTATGTCGAGAGCCTTGAGACGAACGGTTGGGTACTAGCACTATCCACTTGCGCGAGTACCGCAGTCTGCCTTCCTGTAATCGCGCTGATCATCATATTTCGCAAAGGGGCAACCATCAAAGAATACGTCGCGCTGAATTCGGTCGGCGCAAAGACACTCCTTCGCCTCACGGTACTGATAGCTGGATTCATTGCAATTTCGGCCGGTGTTACCACGCTTTTGCGAAGACCTCTCGTGCCGGAGGTCATGATCGAAGTCTACACAACAATGGGTTGGCCTCCTGTCCTTTGGTTCGCCCTCATTATCGCGGCTCCTGTCTTCGAGGAGATCTTCTTTCGCGGTTTTCTCTTTGAAGGCTTCAGGCAATCCCACCTCGGAAACACAGGCGCAATGATCCTGACATCACTCTTTTGGGCCGTCATACATCTCCAATACGGAACCTACGAAATCACGACCATATTCGTATCGGGAATTCTACTCTGCGTTGTCAGAATCAGGACAGGCTCACTCTCGAGCTGCATATTCATGCACTCCGTCATGAACTTCGTGGCGACCGTCGAGGTTGAACTGCACGTTCGAAATCTGTTGGGTTCATAGGCTGCAACCAAGACCCGATATCCGATTCTTTGGAAAGGAGTTCCAGCACGGTTCGAGTCACTACAGCTCCAGTGACCGCGTCAGAATGTTCAGAACGACCGTGACATCTTTTCCAATAGAGTCTGGAATTGTCTTGTGCTGATATGAAATATCGAAATCCGTCCGGTCAAGTACGATTGTCGCAGTGAAACCGAGGTTGACCTTCCCGTTGGCTGGATTCACATTGCGCCCCACGACTTTGATTGGAAGATCGATCTTCTTCGAAATTCCGCACATTGTGAACGAACCATGGGCGATGAACCCATCGTCTGTTCTGTCAATAACGTCGCTCTCAAACCGTATCTCAGGAAACTGCCGAACACTAAAAAAAATCTCTTGACCTCAGGTGCACGTCACGTTGATCGATTCCTGTATCGACACTCGTGGCCTGAATCACGGCTTCGATTTTATTCAGATGCAGCACACCATCCTTTTGCTGAACATCGACCTGCGTCCAGAAATCACCAAATTTGCCCTTGACCAACGAGATTCCGCCGAAAATAGGCTCTTCGAAGCTCACGTTCGAGTGATTTGAATCAACATTTCCCTTGCGCTCTTCGGCTGCAAAACCATGAACGCCCGACAATGCCGCCAAAACCCCAGCCACTAGTAAAGTCCCAATCATCTTTCTGGAAACTGACATAACAATTCTCCTCAGACTCGACAACATGGATACATTATCAACTAGAACAGCGGCATGCTTTGGAAAAATTCATGGACCCAATATCTTTTTCTTTTGGAAGGTCGTTGTCGGAGGAACGCTACAGCTAGCCGAGCCCGGGTCTATTTGCAAAGAAACGCTCCCAAGCGCAGTCTAGACAAGCGTTTCCAGCTCATCGACCAACTCAGCAAACCGCGCCATAGCGGCATTGACGGGTTCCGGTTTTTCGAGGTCTACTCCTGCATCACGGAGCAGATCGAGGGGGTATTTTGATCCACCGCTTTTGAGGAAACTCAGGTATCGGTCCCGTTCTTTTGTGCCGCCGTTGAGTACCATCTGTGACAGGGCAATGGCTGCGGAGAGTCCGGTGGCATATTTGTACACGTAGAACGCGCTATAGAAATGCGGAATTCGCAGGCCTTCGAGTTCGAGTACTTCGTCAATGGCGAAATCGGGGCCGAAATAGAGCCGGATGAGCTGGGCGTATTCGCTGCACAGACGTTCGAGCGTCAGTGGCTCACCGGACTCCGCGATCGCGTGAATGATCTTCTCGTATTCAGCGAACATGGTCTGTCGAATGATCGTCCAATGTGCCGCCCATTTTTCCGCTGAGCTCCTTGACCGTTC